>DASQMM010000677.1:0-8550 GCA_035645495.1 Brevibacillus sp.
CCGCTGTCTCACACCATTCTTGATCTCACCCGTGTAGAACTGGTACCACCATTTCTTGTCCCCCTTCGCCTTTTCATTCTTGAAGACTGGCATCAGCTTTCACCCCCTCCGTTACATCCAATGACGGTTTCCATCAAATTAGCATCAAAACACGAAGACTTCTTCCGCATCGTGCAAATTAACAAAAAGCCTTTGAGCAACTGGTCATCGTCTACTGGTGCAGACTGAGCCTGCTGAGCTGCTTCAGCAATGTCTTCTGGCTCAACGTTTTCTTCCTACTTCTGTTTTCATTTAGTAGTCACATCCTGACAAAGCTCGGATAAGGCTGCGCGGTTTATTCCACGATCTTCATTTTGACCAAGTGCTTTAGAACTCGTCCAACCGGTCAATTCTTTGGCCCGCAGTACATTACCATGCCGTACAGCGTAACGAATCCGGTTTTGTCAAAATATGAAATGAAGTTCATTACTTCTCCACATTTTGATTTACAATAAATGCCAAATGTGTTATCTTATTACCATAATCTTCTATCAAGGAGGTAATGGTATGAAAAAGTTTTTGGCTATTTCTTTTGCAGTCATGATGGTTATGTCTGTTTCAGGTGCTGCATTTGCGGCTGAAACACAAGGATGTTATGCACAACGTGTTTGCCAAGAAATTTATTAGAGTTTAAGGGTACTTTAAGTACCCTTTTCTATTTAAAGCCTCAATCACTCTGCTTATCGACTTCCTCCTCATCACAATTTCTCTTTTGTTAAATAACAGTCCCTTTTACCTAAAACAAGGCCACTCAAAGTATTAAAAATAAGGTTTATCCAATGGTGTGCTCACCGGTCTAATAGGTAAAGCTTCCTTTGTTTCTTTGATTTTTCTTCCATTGTTACCCCCTCCGTTACATCAAATGACCACTGCCATCAAATTAGCATCAAAACACAAAAAAAGCGGAAGAAAACCTTTTTTCCGAAGGCTTCTTCCGCATAGGCGCTACCCTTCAATCGTGCCACCCCTCCTTGTGGGCTCTACAGGAACAAGGTTGAGGGATTACAGAGTCACCTTATCCTATGATGGGGGGTGGGTGATGGTGCCGGAATTTCAAGTATTTTAGGCTTTTGCCATACATCCTATTCGAAAAATGGGCAATGGGTTCCACACGTTTGCAAGTCGATGTCTGTGATTTGCCTGCCACCACTCCCGAACTCCAGGTATTCCTGCTTCTTCGCCTTATCTTCGGGTTCGTACTGACGTCGCTGCCTCAAAAGAGTGTCCTCCCCATTCTTCCTAGATAAAAGGCGTCCGGTTGTAGCTTTGCTCAAACTGATCGCGCAGCCCTTTGGCGAGCAAGGTAAAGGATCCAACCGCCACGACAAAAGCGATCAATGGAGACAAAAAGATCCAGATCGCGTTGCCGTAGACAAAGGAGCGATACGAACCAAGAAGCCCTGCCCATTCATTCGTGATCGACTTGTAAATGACAGGATCAGTAGTCATATACGTGCCCCCCACGAACAGATCAAACATGCCGAGCAGGCCCATGAGAGTCATGATGGCGATGATTTCGGTAACCAGAATGATGACGATTTGTTCCTTTAACTGCGGCAAAACATGGCGGAAAATAATTTGTTCACGCCCTGCCCCCAGGGAGGTGGCTGCCAGCACGTACTGGGTTTCCTTGATCTGCTCCGTTTTCTGGCGGATCGATGCCGTCACGCTGGGCGTGCCCAAAATAGCGACTACGCCAATGAACAAGGCGACAAGACTAGCTGTTGGGAGTTCGGAGTTGATCGTCACCCCAGCCAGTAAAAAATAGACGGGAATGAAGATCGGCATGTAGCTCCAGGCGTTTTCAACCGAAAGCCACCAGGTCTGCGTTTTCTCCTGGATGCCGATATAGAGCCCCATAATGGTCCCGATGACGACGCGAATGAAGGCGATCGCCAACGTGACGAACACTGTATACGGCGCTCCATGAAGCAGAAGCGTAAGCAAATCATAGCCCCACTTGTCCGTCCCAAGCAAATGCTCTGAGGATGGGGGCAGCGGAGGATATGTGATGACGGTCTTGCCATTTACAACCGTACTGCTTAACTTTTCCTGAAAATCGAGTTCATAGGGAGCCAGGTAGGGACCCGAGATGCCCAGAAGCAGAAGAAGAGTGACCAGCACACATCCGGTCCACAACGGCCAATTGAATCGTTTTTGCATAGTAGAACCTCACTCTTGCCTATTTATAGACGAGTATTCGCTCAAACAGGTACAGGATCGCCCGGATCAACAGATACACCAGGATAGAAAGAAGAATAATGCCCATAAGACCCATGACAGCTGCATTGAACTGATACTCTGAGCTTTTGCTGAAAATGAATCGCGTCAGCCCCACCACATTGAGCAAATATTCGACCACAAACAGGTTCGCTACCGTGATCGCGATCGTCTTTTTCAAATCAGCCAGCAAAAACGGTTTGATGTTCTTGTATACGTGGTGGGTCAGGACATGCCAAATGCCCATCCCTTTCGCCAATGCCGTCTTGATGTAATCCTCGCCGCCGATCTGCACGTATTTCAGGCTGATCACTTTCAAAAGAAAAATGGTCGGTCCTATGGAGAGCAGGACGATGGGAAACCACTTGTTCGCCGCATCGCTCGTCGGAGACAACGTGATGATCCGAATGCTTGTCAGCTTGTAAAAACTGACTGCTGCCAAGATTGAAAGAAAAATCAGAATAAAGTCCGGAATCGTAGACACCAGGTCGAGCAAACGCTGAAACTTGCGCACAATCCAGAAGCGTTGCAGAAACATGCCGAAAAGCAGTCCTGCCAAGACCGCAATCACGACGCTGGAAAAGAGCAGCTCAAACGTGCTGATCGCAAACGGGACAATATCCTCCGCGATGCTTCGCTCATAATCGCCCAAATAGTAGGTGCCGAGTGAACCGCCTGAAATCTGCTGGACCAAATAAATGGCGCGGGTGACGACTTCTTCCGGGGCAAATACGACTTCTTCTTTTACGGTCGTCAGCATCAAGGGTCCGCCACAGATCACGATAACGAGCAAGAATATTCCTATTATTTGCTTCACATATGTCAAGCCTGCATCCCCCCTTGCTCTTCCCACAATACACTATCTAAAAAAAATCATCTAGGCAGGCAAAAATATTTTATCTTTCTTTATTTTTTGAATACAATATCCCTCATCATTGATTCCAACGCAAAAAGGAGTTCCTGATTCGGAACCCCTTTCACATACTCATTTTTTACTCGATTACAACCAATTGAATTTCCATTTTGCCCATGTCCTGCAATTCCAAGGGAGCAGTCAGTGCAGTCCCCGACATTTGTTGCAGATCCTGGTGTACCAGGAAATGCGGCGGAGTAATGTCGATCACAATGCCTTGATTGGACAAGATCGTGCTCGCATTCCCCGAGATCATGTTACCCAGCTCGGAGATCGCGCTTTTTCCCATCTCATCCATCTCCTGAATCGGAAATCCACCCATCATGGCAGACACAATTCGCAAGGCAAGATCATCCTGAATGCCGAAGAAAACATCTCCTTCTAATTGTCCGGTCATCCCGATGCGCAGCCAGGTATGTCCTTCCCGGTACGTCCATTGCTTAAGCTCCAGTTCTCCACGGGAAATCTCTACTTGGCATACCTGCTGGATGACGAACGACGCCGAATCCAAAAAAGGGTGTAAGTATTGCACACTCATTAAGTCCTCTTCCTTTCCCGGGAAATCCGTTCTTTTTACCTAATCTTAAAGATGATCTCTCCCGGATTCAATAGTTCTCTGCAAATGATTAGGTCTTTGGGTCCGTATACAAGGAATTCCGGGAAACCATTCTTCCACTTCGACCACCGATCGATACGTATAAATCCGGCTGCAGGTCCGCAGGTCCAACACCTCTACACCAACTTCATGGCTGCTCAGCTGCCACATTGGCAACGGCAGCCTTTCGAAGGCGAAAACCGTATCTCCAAACACATAACACTCCCGAATACAGCGTTCCTCCGGGTAGCCCTCGTCTGCTTCCAGCAAATGGATAGGTTCAATGCCAAACTGCTGAATTAAATGGATACGATCCAAGAGCTGCTCTGCCACTTTATGACTGACCGTACGACGCGGGGAAAGCAGCGGATACTCCCTCTTCACATATTCCCAATTAATGCCGTGAAAAAACATGTTTTTTCCTCCCAGTTCGAAACTCCGGCTCCAACACCTCGTCCAAAGCACTATGGAAAAAAGCCCAGATGCAGCGATTTTTCATCGCTGCAGCGGGCTTTCTTTGTTTCACGCCTGCTTACTTTTTCTTGCCGACAATAATCATCTCCGCCTGTGTTTCCCGTCCCAACGCATCTCTGGCGATTACCGACAGCTTTTGCTTGCCTTCCTCGATCTGATCGAGCATCAGGCGAAATTCTCCGCGATCATTAATATCCGCCATCATCCGTCTGTCCCGATACACCATCTGCAATTGGATCGCTCCGGAGCCTACGACCCTTCCTTCAATCGGTAGAGTCTCGCCCTCTTCCGCTTCAATCTGCTTGTGCGCCAGATTCAAAGTTGGGGCTGGAGTTTGCCGCGCCTGGTAGGTATAGCGCTGTTCACCGTGATTCAATACGACCGAGCCGACATTGGCATCCACGTATCCGTATATCACCAGTTCGCTTCGATTTCCTGCTCCGTCCTTGCCTTCGAGCAGAATGCGATTTTCTCCGTGCTCCAGTGACAGGGTATGGGTGAGTTGCTTCTGCACAGGCCTCTCCAATTGATCTTCTTCAAAACTGGAGATGATCTGACCATTAACGCTGATTTGTCCTTTGTACGTCTGATCGCGATAGAGGAAGCGTATGGGGACGATCATCCGTTTCGTTCCCGCATCGTAAACCATTTCCTCACTTCCATTATTCATGAACTGCAAGACAGGAGGTGTGGTATCCATGATGACCCGTTGTACGAACTGCCGTGTATTGCCGTACAGGTCCTGGGCCGTGTAGCTGACGTAATTCAACCCTTCCGACAAGCGCAGGATTGTCTGGAAAGCCCCGTCTGCATCGACTTTGACCGGTTGTTTATTAATCGTCAGCTTGACTCTGTCCAGCATATCCTCTCCGGTCACTTTGCCGTTGATGGCCAAATCCGGTTGATTGGTGATTTTCATATACTGGAACAGGTCGTTGGGAAACTCCACGAAAGGCGGCGTCGTATCGCTTCTTCCATTGATGTGCGCCATCCCCATATTTCCGGCATAATCAAAGGCCACAACCGTCATCTTTTTATCCGGTTGGTTCACGATAGTGCTGGTCACGCTGGGCGCATAGGGATCGCCAACCTTCTTCCCGTTTACATAGAGCAGGTATCCCTGAATATCCTTGTCTTTGCTATTCCAGTGAAGGCGATTACCGGAGATCGACGCTGTGACGGCTGGCGGTTTCGTATCCACACGTACCGGCAAGGTCAGTGTCTGCCAATTTGTATGGCGCCCGTCAATCTTCGCCTTGATCACGAACTGGTACTGTCCATCCGGAACTTTTTCATAGGTGCCTTTTTCCGGTGAATACGCACGTCCATCCCAGCTCCACTCTTCCCGCTCCGTAAAATAATACGGAGTGCCCAGCTTGGATTGATCGTATTTGCTCACCTTTTCATCCTGGACCAGGGAGCGAATCACCTTGCCTGAGGCGTCCGCCACCTCGACCGATACCTGACGCGCATTTCGCAAAAAGGTGATGGAGGGTCCGGCTACATCGTAATGACCGTCTCCATTTGGGGAAAAAGCAATTTTTTCAGGGTCGATCTTGGCTGTGCCATCCTCCAAAACACCAGACACCCCCAGATAGTCGCGGTATTTCCACTTGTCATTACCCTTGTCATGGTACCAAGTGGTTTTAACACCTGTACGCTTTTCCTGGCTTCCTTCCTTCCACATCGGTTCATCCATGATCCGCGGCGCATCCCATTTGCCGAAGAACCCGATATAGGGCACGCGCAAATCTGGCAGCTCCTTGTCTGTGGAGGCAAATAGAACAAACCCCTCAGCGAACTGATTCGTCTCGGCATCTTTTGGGATTTGCAGCGTCACTTTGACCTCTTCCCTCTTCCCGGGGGCGACTGTGACCTCCTGCTTGGAGATATTCAGCTTCGCGCCTTCCAGCCGGGTCTCCTGCAACAGATTGAGACCATCCTTCTTTCGATCTGTCAGGACGCCGAATTCATCCTTGATTTGATAGGTGAGCGGCTTGTTTCCAAAGCGATTGTCCACGAACAGGGAAAAAGTCGTCGTTTCCCCGATCTCCCCCAAAGATACACCCGCCTTCCCCTTCTGATCCACGACGATCACTGGCGTGCGAATTGCTTTGGCTACTTGCATCATTCCTGCCCCTTGCACCCGCGGCGTATAAGGCAATTTTTCCGACTGTTTGCCATCTGAGGCGGCCATATCCTGCTGCGGATCGAGGATTGGCTGGGCCGTATTCATCGCAGCTGCCTTCAAGGTTTCGACGAGCTGCCTGCCTTGCAGCTTCCGTCCTTGCTTTTCGTAGGCTTGCTTCATCAAAGCCATTCCGCCAGCTACATGAGGTGTCGCCATCGAAGTTCCGCTTTTTACGGCGTAATCGGCATCGCGCACCGTCGAGAGAATTCCCCCGCCCGGCGCAGATATTTCCGGCTTGAACTGCAAATCCGGCGTCGGTCCCCAGGAGGAAAAGGCAGAAATCGTGCCGCCATCCGGGTAAGGCATCGGATTTTGCGCGTATTCGCCGTCGAAGGTCAGGGTTACCTTCTTCCCTTTTTTCAGAGCCTGTGCCAGCTTGTCGCCCATCTGCTTGAGAATGGCGACCGCAGGTATGACCTTGAGATGCTCTGCACTGATAATGATCGGACCAGGTTCATTGTTGTAGATCACGGCACCAGCAGCGCCTGCTTCTTTTGCCAGCCGCAGTTTTTCATCGAAGGTAATATCTCCCCTCTCCAGCAACACCACTTTATCCTTGACGCTTACGTTGTAATCTTCCTTTTTGCCTTTACCCATGTAGACCAGTTCATACGGCTTTACCAGATTGGTGACAGGATTCATCGCCGCTCCATTGCCGGCCTGTCCGTGCAGATAGACGATGCGATCCATTCCTGATACCCCATCGACGCGAAAACTGTGTCCCGCCAACGTCGTAGCGTTGACCGAGGCGACGGAAAAGGCATCAGGTGACAGACCAGGAGACCCAATCATCGCCACGTCCGGATTTTGCGCCTTCACCTTGTCACTGCCAAAATAAGCGTCATTGCCTGCCGCGGCAACGACGATGACCCCATTATCTACAGCCTTTTTGATTGCGTATTGCTCCGTATTGCCCTCGTCTACATACCCGGCAGAAGAGCCCAGGCTCAGATTTATCACATCCGCCTTTTTCGTGACGGAATCATTGATGGCGTACTGGATAGACTCACTGAGACCCGGCACTTCTCCCTGGTAATTGGAGAACACTTTTTGGCTCATCAATTGGGCTTCTGGTGCAACACCCGTCAATTTGCCATTTGCTGCGATAATTCCCGCCACATGTGCGCCGTGCTGCGATTCTCCCACATCTTCGGTCGTCTGGTTGCGATCTGCCCAGTTAAAGCCCGGAATCACTTTTTTGTTCGATCCAGATTTTTGTTGTGCCAGCCGCTTGTCCTTCGGGGCTGGAAAATCAGGATGCTGCGGATTGATCCCAGTGTCAATGACCGAGACCAGCATGCCCTCTCCCCTCACGCCAGCCTCTTGCCATGCCTTCGTCGCTTCAATCATATCCAGGGTCGATGTGGATGACTGGTTCATCTTTTCGCCCAGTATTCGATCATTCGTATGGAGCCATTCATCTGCTTTGGCCGGATGCCATTCCTTGTTCCTGGACGCAGATGCATCTGTTGCTTTATGTAGGAATGGGCTTTCAGAAACGAGGATGTCGCGTATCACCTGCTGCTGAAATTCAGACATTTCTCCGGGAGTAGCCGCTTTCGTCTGCCATGTACCTGCGGCTGTTGTCGGAAGCAAAGTCAACGCCAATCCTATGCTGATCCACTTCTTTTTCATCGTTTGCCTCCTTTAGGAAAAGGTTCCCTTACCACAGTTTTCACTGGGAGGCTTCCCGCTATGCAAAAAAGCGTGCATCTGACAGAGCAGATACACGCTTTTGGCGATCAGGCAAAGGCTTACGAGAAGAAGAATTTCTTCAAGCCATGCTTGATGGTTTCTTTATTCATATGTGCGATGGAAGTAGTAAGCGGAATTCCTTTCGGACAAGCTTGTACGCAGTTTTGCGAGTTTCCGCAATCCGCGATACCGCCATCATCCATCAATGCTTCCAGACGCTCATGCTTGTTCATCATCCCGGTTGGATGCTGGTTAAACAGGCGAACCTGGGAGATGGCAAAAGGACCGATGAAGTCCGATTTGCTGTTGACGTTCGGGCAAGCCTCCAGGCAAACACCGCAAGTCATGCATTTGGACAGTTCGTACGCCCATTGACGCTCAACCTCCGGCATACGTGGTCCTGGACCCAGGTCATGCGTACCA
>DASQMM010000678.1:0-3451 GCA_035645495.1 Brevibacillus sp.
CATGCCGGGCGAGACGGTGGCGCTGGTGGGACATACGGGATCTGGCAAAAGCTCCATTATCAATCTGCTGTTCCGCTTTTACGAGATCGACCGGGGAACGATCCGCATTGACGGCCAGGACATCAGCCAGCTGCCCAAACAGCATTTGCGTCAGCATATGGCGATTGTGCTGCAGGACCCGTTTCTTTTTACAGGCACGATCGCGTCCAATGTAAGCCTGAATCATCCCGACATCTCCCGGGAGCGAGTGGAGCAAGCCTTGCAGGCCGTCGGAGCGGATCAGCTATTGCATACTCTACCCAAAGGCTTTGACGAACCCGTTCTGGAAAAGGGAAGCACCTTGTCGGCAGGACAACGACAGCTTATCTCCTTTGCCAGAGCGCTTGCCTTCAATCCCGCGATCCTGGTTCTGGATGAAGCGACAGCGAGCATCGATACACAGACGGAGAGCGTCATCCAGCAGGCTTTGGAGGTGCTGAAAAAAGGGAGAACCACCTTCATCATCGCGCATCGGCTGTCGACGATCAAAAATGCCGACCGCATCCTCGTCCTGGACCGCGGCAGAATCGTAGAGCGTGGACGGCACGAAGAGCTGATGGAATTGGGAGGAAGGTATTACCAGATGTATCAATTGCAGCAGCGCAAGTCATCTGTTGCTTCGATCGGGTGAGCGTGACACAATGATTACAAAGGTGGCAAGGAGACCAGGCAAAGCTGGAGCACAACCAACCAAAAAACGCGGGGTCACTTCATTCAAATGGAAGTGACCCCGCGTCTTTCTTACTAACTAAGGCATGAGAACCAATTCATACACCATCTTGCTGATCAGTGCAACCGAGACGATCAAAAAGAGCGGGCGGACAAAGCGGACGCCAGTTTTGATAGCCACCCGAGCCCCGAGGGATGCGCCGAGCAGCATCGCAACACCCATCACGAGACCAGTCAGGAAGATGACCTTCCCTTCGACGATAAAAACGGTAAGTGCTGCTATATTGCTCGCCAGATTCAGAATCCGCCCATTGCCTGCCGCGATGACAAAATCATGGCCGAACAACAAAACCATTAGGAAAACGAAGAAGGAACCTGTACCAGGACCAAAAAAACCATCATAGAACCCAATGAGAAAAGTAAGAGGAATTCCCAGTCCAAGTGTAAAACGAGTCAGCCCTTTGAATTGGGTATCCTGGCCAAACCGTTTGTTGAACAGCGTATAGACAAAAATCAGTCCCATCATTACGATGACCAGCACTTTGAGCAGCTCCTGAGGGACGAAGAGGACGACCTTTGCTCCAAAAAAGGCGCCGACCAGGGAGACGGGAAAGAGGATCAGCATCAGCTTTTTATCAAACTTGCCGCTGCGCATAAAAGTGACGGAGCTGGTCGCGGAAGAAATCGTGCCCGCCAGCTTATTCGTTCCCAACGCCAGATAAGGAGGCATGCCCAAGCCGAGCAAGGCCGGCAGGGAGATAAGTCCGCCGCCTCCGACTGTGCTGTCGATAAAGGCGGCGATAAAGCCAAAAATAGCGAGAATCAGAACCGTAGATAAGTCCATTTCCATTGTTTTATCACCTGATTTTCTGAGGAGTAAAAGGAATACTCCAAGTCTAGCACTCTCATTTCTGTTTGCAAGATGGAAAATATTCATTGAACTTGCTAGATTACGATACTTTGCATACCGATTTGTTGTAAAAGTGTTTCTCTTGAACTATAATAAGGGTGTGGCTTGAACCATACATAATTTGAAGGAGGAATGTTACAATGGCACATCAACTTCCTGCATTGCCATACGCGCATGACGCGCTGGAACCACACATCGACAAGCAAACTATGGAGATCCACCACGGACGTCACCATGCGACATACGTGAACAATCTCAACGCAGCTCTGGAAGGACATGCAGATCTGCAAGGCAAAAGCGTAGAAGAGCTGATCAGCAACCTCGACGCTTTGCCAGAAGGCATCCGCACAGCAGTTCGCAACAACGGCGGCGGACATGCCAACCACACTCTGTTCTGGGAAGTTATGTCTCCAAATGGCGGCGGTGCGCCAACAGGCGAACTGGCTGACGCGATCAACGCAGCATTCGGCAGCTTCGACAACTTCAAGGCTGAATTCGCGAAAGCAGCGACTGGCCGTTTCGGTTCCGGTTGGGCTTGGCTGATTGCAGATGGCGGCAAAGTAGCCATCACCTCCACTGCAAACCAAGACAGCCCAATCATGGAAGGCAAAACGCCAATCCTGGGTCTGGATGTATGGGAGCACGCATACTACCTGAACTACCAAAACAAACGCCCTGATTACATCGCTGCTTTCTGGAACGTTGTAAACTGGGATGAAGTAAGCAAGCGTTTCGCTGCTGCGAAATAATAGCTTTCTTCTAAATAGAAAAGGCTTGTCGCTTTTTAGGCGACAAGCTTTTTTTTGTGGCAATGCCAGTTCCTTGGATCGATATTGACATATCTAAAATTAACGATATAATAATGCGTATGAAACCAATGGATATTTTTAAAGCACTGTCCAACGAATCTAGACTGCAAATCCTGCAATGGCTGAAAGAACCAGAGCGTCACTTTATTCCTCACGAAGGAATAGATATGAACGAAATTGGGGTATGTGTGAGCCAAATCACGGAAAAGTTGAATATGACACAATCAACGGCTTCACAATATCTCTCCATCCTTCAACGAGCCGGACTGATCAAAACGAAGCGTATCGGCAAATTTACTTATTATCAAAGAGATGAGGAGGCTATTCGCGCCATAGCTCATTTTTTTCAAGAAGAGTTGTAAGGTGACGAAACTGATTTCCTGTACAGGGGTTCAGTTTCGTTTTCACCATACGAATCGACAATTTGCGAATTGTTTTTTTGTTTATCATATCGACATATCGCGATATGTATATATAAAAAAGAGTAGGAGAGATGAATATGGAGAACACATGGAAAGTATACCTTTTGGCCATCGTCAGCTTTTTAGTCGGAACATCAGAGTACATCATATCCGGCATTTTGGATAAGATTGCTCAATCGTTTGGAATTACGTTGGCTGCAGCAGGTCAGCTCATTACTATTTTTTCGCTTATATATGCGATTGGAACACCGATTCTGATGGCTCTAACGGCAAGTATGGATAGACGCAAAGTGATGGTTTACGCTCTTGGTTTATTCGTTCTGGGAAATATTCTATCGTTTGCACTTCCCGGGTATGGATGGTTTGTTTTCGCTCGCATGATCATGGCGTTAGGCGCTGGTATGGTTGTTGTAACTGCATTGAACATTGCAGCAAAAATCGCCCCTTCTGGCAAGCAGGCTAGCTCGATCGCAACCGTCATCATGGGATTCACTGCTTCGTTAATTATCGGTGTTCCATTGGGAAGAATGATGGCAGAAGCATTCGGGTGGAAATCTATCTTTGGTGGAATCGCTTTGTTCGGAATCATTGCCATGATTGTC
>DASQMM010000679.1:0-2546 GCA_035645495.1 Brevibacillus sp.
TCGAGGTTGGTCAAAAGAAGGTATACTTAATGGATGCAGGTGGAAAAAACACATGGGAAATCCGGGAGACGTGGCGCAAAAAACGGGATCCTTACGAGGTAGGCAAGGATGTCGTTCTGCCCTTTTTACGGTCGAGGGGAATCACACATGTGGATCGAGTCGTTCTCACTCACGGCGACATGGATCATATTGGAGGAATAGATGCACTGCTGGGGAAAATGACGTTTGGAGCTGTATTGACAAACGGAACGAGCCCTAAAGCGAAGGAGCTGGAGCTTCTTGCCCAGTTTCAGGCGCAGAGTGTTCCGATCTGGTCCGGGGAGCCAGGCATGAAATGGACAGACATGCCTGGGGTTGAGTGGAAGTGGCTTCATCCGAAACAGAGCGCTGGTTACTCCGGCAACGACGCTTCAGTCGTACTGCAGCTTACGGCGTACGGCAATACAGTTTTGTTTACAGGGGATATTGAAGCGGACGGGGAGAATATGTTGCTTGAGAATGGCATTCCTGTGATAGATATATTGAAAGTTGCACATCACGGGAGTAAAACTTCCAGCACAGAAGCCTTTCTTACAGCAACTTCGCCTCGGTATGCTGTCATTTCCGCCGGTCAACGCAACAGATATGGACATCCTTCACCGGAAGTACTGGAGCGTTTCGCAAAGATAGGAACGCATCTCTTCCGGACGGATCGACACGGAGCCGTTACCCTTACGATTTCACCCAAAGGAATATCATGGAAGACACAATTAGCCGATACATAAATATGGTTGCAACCTTTTATAGCAGCGACCCGTCTGTAGGGGGGAGAAGAGAATATGCCGGAAGCAGAGCTGATCAGGTTAGCGCAAACCGGGGATCATGAGGCGCTTGTTCAACTGCTTCGATCTATTGAGACCTCCGTTTACCGCAGCGCATATTATATCTTGGGCAATGAACAGGACGCTTTGGATGCGTCCCAGGAAGTTTTGATTCGCATTTACCGAAAGTTGGATACGTACCAGGAAAAGGCGAAGTTTTCTACCTGGGTACAGCGAATCGTCAGCAATGTTTGTATGGATAAGTTTCGCGCGAAGAAGGAGACGGTCTCGATAGACGAGCACGAGATGATAATACCTGATCGAAACAACGTAGAAGACGAAATCCTTCTCACCGGATTGTCTCATGACATCCAAGAAGCCATTGGGAAACTGCCCAAGCAGTACCGAGTGGTGGTAGTACTCCGCTATCTGGAGGATTTTTCCTACCAGGAAATTGCGGAAACGCTTGATTTGCCGTTGAATACGGTAAAGTCGTATCTATTTCGGGCCAGACAACAGTTGCAGGAGCTGTTGTACGACTACCAGAAAGGGGGGATCGGTTGATGACTAACACAGAGATATGGGAATGGATGCAGCGGGATCTTGACGGAGATTTGTCTCCTGACGAGCAAAGAGCATTGTTTGCACTTCTCGAGAAAGATACCGACTTGCAGCAAAAGTACAACCGTTTGAAAAGCGTGTCTCTTCAATTAGAGCAGCTGCCCCCAGTCGTCCCCTCCATCAGCATCGTGGATTCGATCTTGCCGAAGCTGGAGTCAGCAGTGGCCACACCTGCTGCCAAAGCCGATCTGAATGCGGGAGTCCTGCCAACCCTGGAAGTGAAAAGCAAGCCAGCTTCGCCTTCCGAATCGAGAAAGTGGAAAAACAAGACTGTCTGGTTTGCGCGAATCGGGAGCACCGCCGTGGCTGCGTGTCTATTGTTAGGCGTCATGCTCATCGGAAAGGAAGCAAACGAGCAGATAGATCCCGCTACCCAGGGGTCGATTGTCGCTCCGCCGGCTGCGGAACCGCCTGTTTTTATCGGGCCACCTGCTCCCCAACCAAGCACTAATCCTACACCTCTTCCCGAACAGGGTGAGGAGCCGCCTGTACAGGAGGAAACCAAACAGCCGCCGAAGCAGCAGAAAAAAGCCCAGACTCCTTCCAAACCGGTAACGAAAGCTCCGGAACCGCCACCAGCCCAGGTTGGCCAATCAGTTGAGTCTGTTCCTGTCATGGTCCCTCCAAAGCCAGTGCCAAGGGAACCCAAGCCACCGGCATTTCCTTTCGGCCTGGAGGAGAAATCCGAAGATGACAAAGGGAAGAAATCCAAAGAGGACGAAAAAGAGAAGCAGAAGGATAACAGGAAAGATGACAGCGACGAGAGAGATGACGACCGTGACGATGACCACGACGATGATAAAGATATGGGGAAAAAGAAATCCTCGCGTGAATACGGGCGTACAAGTTTAGCTTGAAAAAAAGGCATCAGATGAAATGTGGCTTTCAACTGATGGACCGGCACCGGCAAGGGGAATCGTGCGTATAGTAAAGTATCAAGCACCCCCTGCTTACCGTTTGGGGAGGATACATCCCGGGGCTCTTCCCCCAACGTTTACATAGAGGTGCCAACGATACCAAACCGTTGCCGTTCAGGCAGCGGTTTTTTCTTCTGGCGAAAAGTCAATATGGTATAATAATGCCGGAAGAGAAGGGAGTCGATGTTCGTGCCATTACATTCGGAGA
>DASQMM010000680.1:0-3531 GCA_035645495.1 Brevibacillus sp.
ACAAACGGCTATTCTGCGTGGTGCCTTTCTCGTAGACGGACAACAACTGATTTCACTGCGCGAAATGAAGGTCGCCAGCGGCTGCTCCCTGGAGACGGTCAAGAAGGCTTATGACTATCTGGCGGCAGAAGGTTGGCTGGAAGCTGTGCACGGAAAAGGCTATTATTTGACAGTCCATGCGAAGGAAGCCCGAATGGAGAACCGCCTTCCGCTAACGGATATTCCCATCGCTTCCTTTTCCGATTCCTCGCCACGTCCCGGCGAAGAGCTTGTCAAACGATTGCGCAGCGCTTTTTACGAGAGTCTGACTGTTCTCGATGAGCCTTCTGCACAGAAAAAAATCCGCCGTGCAAAGGCGGACAGGGTATTTGCCAACCACCTGACACGACGCGGGCTGCCTCATGCTCCCGAGAGAGTCATGCTGTTCAACCGCAGCACCAGCGGATTTGCGTTCCTCGCTCAGAGAGTGATGACGCCGCGTGATGTCGTGTACGTGGAAGAGTACTCTTATCCTGTTTTTCTGCGTCTCCTCAGTCAATGCGGGATCACAGTACGGCCGATCCGCATGGACGAGGAAGGTATCTCCATCGAAGCACTGGAGGAGGAACAGAAGCATTATCCCGCCAACTGGATTCTCGCCAACCCGCATTATCATTTTCCGACGGGGATCAGCTACTCCCGAAAGCGCAAGGAGGAGCTGCTCAAATGGTCGTCTCGCCACAATGTGAGACTGGTCGAAAATGACCACTACGGGGATCTGTGGTTCCAGCGTCCCAGCCTGACCCTCTACCAAATGGCGCAGCAAGAGCAGTTGCCCGTGCAGGTCTATTATTTGCACTCGCTCTCCAAAACACTGGCGCGCGATCTTCAGCTAGGAGTCTTGATGCTCCCTTCCGATCTGGATACGGAGGAGCTGGAGCGCAATCGGCAACTCGTCGCCATGACTGGTGCCGAGCCATCTCTGCTGGTCGTCGATGCGGCAGTTCGGCTTTTGGATGACACCTGGTTCGGAGATGTGTATCTGGCTGACAGACGGGCGTTATTCCAATCCCGTTTTCAATTTGTCTGGAAAGAAAAACACAATGCACTTCCCGCACATGCTCGCATGTATCCAATCATTGGCGGACTCAATACCTGGATCGAATGGGGAGAGCCCACTGCCCATGCGACGGCACTGGAAAACAGGGTCATCGCCTACCTGCGTGAAGATGGCCTGGAATTGACACCAGGGCAAGCATTCCGCGTGCCTGACGAGCAGGCCGACACAGAGCGCCGGCCTGCTGTACGCTTTCCGCTGGCACCGATGGACGAGCGCGAGCTGAAGCATTGGCTGTATCGGCTGGGAGCAGCTCTGATCCGCTAATTCGGTTGCTCCTCCTTATAGATACGGAATAACTGGATGTATAACACGACACTGATCAAGGCAAACGCCAGAATAATACTGAATATCCCCATGGGCGTCATCCAGTTGGACAGGAAAACCGTCACGGGCGCCAAAAACTTCCCAATGGTGCCCTGCAGACTGTCGGCTCCCATGTACTGTCCCCTCGCATGCTCCGGGGCATAGCGGCTGATGAAGCTCTGTGTCACCGGAGAGCGAACCATCTCGCCAAAGGTAAAGATGATGGTGACGAAAAACAGGAACCAAAAATTCGTGTTCAGTCCCAAGGCAAATGTACCTACCCCTGACAGCAATGATGACAAAATGAACACATCACGCTCTTTCCAATTGTGGAACCATCTCGTCACCGGAAGGATAAATAGAACGAATAATAGCCCGTTAAACCCAAGGAGCCACCCGTAAATCTCTGTACTTGTCAGCTTCAGGGAATCGCCATTCCAGGTGAACAAGGCTTGGGCAGGGACTTCATTGATCACATATACGGGAAAGTAGAGATCCAATTGCATTATCGGTACCAGGGCAAAGATGCCTGCCAGGGTATAGATGAGAAACACTTTGTCGCGAAAAATAATGCCGTATCCCTTCCATTGCTCCTTGAATACCTGGGTGATCGAGCTGGAACCTACCTTGTTTTTCTCCGAATGCGGCAATGTTTCATGAACGATGAAATAAATCGCTATCCAATACAGTAGCGTGACCAATGCGCAGGTCCACAACAGCTCTTGCCTGTAATGGAAGAAGAAAATGGCGCCAAGAGCCGGACCAAGAACAGCACCAATATTATTGGCGGTCATAAAGGTCGCGAAAATCTCCCGGCGGTTCTCTGCAGGAACCAGATCAGCGACCATAGCGGAGCTCGCAGGCCGATAGATGGCTCCCCCCACCCCAATGCCGATAAATGCGAGGTAATCTACCCAATGGGATGGCGAGACTGCAAACAAGACAAACATCCCCATTTGCAGACCTGCACCCATCAGCATCACCGGCCGCCTTCCTATTCGATCCGTCCATGCTCCACCGAGCAGACTCCCAATCAGGCTGAAGATCGGCGGTATCGTCATCAGAATGCCTGCGATGTGATTCCCCAATGCCGCACCAAAATACACTGTAATGAACGGAAAGTACATCCAAAACAGCATATTGAACAGTGCTTCTCCGAATAAACGGACTTTCAGGTTGTTATTCCATAAGCGAATTTGCATCTATGCCCCCCATATTGTGAAGTTTTCCGGCCAGGTAAAAAAACTATAGAGCAAATTTCTTACAAAATATAGACTTTTTCTTTTGTCTGAATTAAACTAATAGTATAGATGTTAAGGATACCAACTTCTAATTTAACTGATCGAGAAAACGAACGTATGTTTTATTCCTAAGAATGACCAAGACGCTTCCTGGGGAAGCGTCTTTTTTGATTATGCGTTCAGTGATAATAAAGTTTTAGGCGACCTTCTGAACTATCGATCTCCGTTAACGGAATGACATTTCTTAATCAGCGAGAGCACGTTTTATGATCGCTTTTGCTTCATCAACTAACCTCTCATCATGATCATCAATTGCTTGCATCATGATTAAAATAGGAATATATATGGCCATCAATCGAGCTAATATCTTCGTTTCTTCGTCAACTTCCCCATATTCCTTGAAAAAGTTTGAACGCGCATTCGGGGGTAAAAAGCTATACACAATATTCAAGTCACAAGCAGGATGTCCTATTTGAATATCCCCCCAGTCAATAATCCCTGAAACCCTTCCATTCTCATCTACTAGCATGTTTTTAAAATGAAGATCACCATGAAGGAATACGTCCTTTTGCTTCACTTTTTCCGATCTAAGCTGTTCTAAATAATTTGATAATGCACGATACTCTTCTTCACTAAAATGAAGGGCAATGTCGGAAAGGAATTTATGCATCTTTTCCTTACGCATCGCAATATCAGTCAAATTTCTATGGTCATATTGAACTCCATTTTCTTGGGCAATTTGCACAGGGAATGCATGTAAGCTTTTTAAAAATTGCGCGAGCGTTGTTGCTGATAACGCACGTTGATTGTCATTTAATCCGATTGGAGACTCTCCGGATAAATAGTGGTAGCCTAGGAAGGGCGCTGGATAACCATAATCTCCTACTC
>DASQMM010000681.1:0-2208 GCA_035645495.1 Brevibacillus sp.
AACGCTGGATCACGCTGAGTACCAGACGCAGGTTGCCGTTGACCAGTTTTTCACGGGCTGCCAGTTCGCCGCTTTGCAGGCGCTCGAACAATTCTCTCATCTCTTTGTTGGTCAGTATCGGAAGTTTGGAGGTGTCTACCCCGCATATCTCCACCTTATTGCGCGTCACGTCTTTCCCTCCTCGAAGCAAGAAAAAAGTTCCTAACCCGGTTGTCTTGAAAGGCCGCGTGCTGACGCGTGGCCGACGAGAGAGTGGCAGTTACCACTATCTGGCTCGGTGTTAGGAACAGTATCTCCTTCGATTGGGAAAATATGCGTTAGACCATTTTGTTGAATTCTTTTCGCAACCGTTTTATAATTCGCTTTTCCAGTCGGGAAATATAGGACTGGGAGATGCCGAGCAAGTCGGCTACGTCCTTCTGCGTCTTCTCCTCCTCCCCTGCGAGGCCAAAGCGCAGCTCCATGATAATCCGCTCGCGCTCCGAGAGCTTATCCAGCGCTTTTTTCAAAAGCTTGCGGTCCACCTGGTCCTCGATATTTTTGTAGATCGTGTCGTTTTCCGTCCCCAGTACGTCCGACAACAAGAGTTCATTGCCGTCCCAGTCGATGTTCAACGGCTCGTCGAAGGAGACCTCCGAGCGGATCTTATTGTTGCGGCGCAGATACATCAGGATTTCGTTTTCGATACAGCGGGAGGCGTATGTAGCCAGCTTGATGTTTTTGTCAGGATCGAAGGTGTTCACAGCTTTGATTAGTCCGATGGTGCCGATGCTGACGAGATCCTCGATGTTGATTCCCGTGTTTTCAAATTTGCGGGCGATATAGACGACCAGACGCAAATTGCGTTCGATCAGCATCGCCCGGACTGCTGGATCGCCCGATGGGAGGCGTACCAGCAATACCTCTTCTTCTTCCCTGGTCAGTGGTGGAGGTAGGGCCTCACTCCCGCCGATATAGTAGACTTCTTCTGCTTTTGCACCAATCCACATCAGGAAACGGTACCAGGTTAATTGGAGTTGTAGGCGAAGTTTTACATACATGATTAGCCCTCCTGTTCGAGAATTACGGTAGGTTCTTGGGAATAGGTCTCCATCATTGCGGGATGGACGATGGCTTGGTACTTGCCGTCAGCAGCGAGCGGGATGGGATTGAGGCCAATCAGCACTTTGCGGGTCACGTAGTGCTTACCGTCTTGTACGACCGTGACCGAATCCGGCCTGACCGCAAGCAAAAAGTCCATTCCTCGCGATACACTCCGGTAAGGAATCAGGCGTACACGTGGTTGCCACTCCTGGGGTAGATCCTCCCAGCAGCCGTCCAGCTTTTCCCACACTCCACCGTTTTCATCGGCTTGTCGGAGAAGCGGCGGCGGCAAGAGATGAGCGAGCATGCGTGTCTCCATGATCATGACTGGAATCCGCGTGATCGGTTCATGCAACTGGTTCCCCGTGTCTATCAGCCCTCTGCAAATGACTCTCTCACCCTCCAATGTCACCACGACATCTGCCAGGAAGGCTTCCATTCTCCTAGGCTCCTGGATTGCCTGATAGCTTTTACGCCCTAAAACAAAAACAAGCGCAAAACCGATGACGAGGATGGCCAGCGTGGGCTTGAACCCTACACCAAACCCATCGTTATGCGTCACCACCAATCCACCCAGAATCTCGTTTTGCGGGGCGAGGAAATACTGCAAACCAAACACCCCGCCTCCAAAAACAAAGGAGACAAAATAAAAAATGATCAGATTCTGTGTGAATGCCCAAATGCGTTTGTTGCCAAATGCAATCCACAGGATCACGATGGAGAAAAGCAGCTTGACTGGCCATTGGTAGATCAGCGAGAAGGTCGGAAAAAAGAAAAAAAGGACATACATGGAGCCGCATACAGAAGCAGTGAGAATCCTCCACCAGACTATGCGCTCTTTGCGAAAAAACGCTGTGAACCAGAGTAATAAGGTATCAATCGCGATGTTGAGGAGTAAAATAATATCAAGATACACAATCACCTTGAATCCCTCCATCTTGGACACATCGCGAAGGACGCTTTTTCCGGTTAAAAGCAGTATATATCAATGTGTATGTAAAATCTGTCAATTCTTGACGGACTTTTTTTGGATTTTTTGTAGAAGATTTATGCCTCTATTATGGTGGTCGTCGGACTGGAGTGGCGAGAAGGAAAAAGGGAAAACGCTTCAGGTGGGTTGGGATC
>DASQMM010000682.1:0-1982 GCA_035645495.1 Brevibacillus sp.
AAGAAAAAAATACCTTTCGCTTGAGCGAAGGTAAATGGGCTTGCTTTTCCCCATGAATATGCTTAGCAGGATTGAGCAACAAGCGGCGGGAAGCCGGCACGACTCCACAGCCACAAAGGGGTATGTACGTCGATCGGGGCAAAATCTCTCCCTTTCAATGCTGTCCCCCATGCAGATGCTACTGAATTCAGAGACATCGCCTGTTTCGTGTATCATCATTTTGCTACCTTCCGATTTCATATAAAAAGAACCTTTTCCCTATGCTAGAGAATGAATATTCTGGAAAACCATGATACAATACGTCCAGCACTTGTGTAAACGGAAACGAAAAAACACAGCTCAGTTGATAGTCCGGAATATGTATGATATTCGAGGAGGAGCGAGCATGCAAGGATTGATCTTGGCCAAGGATTACAAACATAACGATGCCCTTCGAAAAAGCTTCTCCGAACTCGCATCCCAGACCTTTGGCATCCATTTTGAAGAATGGTACCAAAAAGGTTTTTGGAATGAACGGTATATTCCTTATTCCTTGATTCACGGCGATCAAGTCGTAGCCAACGTCTCTGTAAACCTTCTTTCCTTCGTGATAAATAGCGAGAAGAAAAAAGCAATTCAGATCGGTACGGTCATGACGCACCCGGATTTCCAAAAACGTGGATTGTCGGCAAAATTGATGAATCTCGTCTTGGCAGAGTATGAAAATCAGTATGATTACATGTACCTGTTTGCCAACGACACGGTATTGAATTTTTATCCCAAGTTCGGTTTCCAACCTGTGGAGGAGCATCAATTTTCGATGTCCTTTACACCTGATCCTATTGAAAATCATACAGGGATACGGAAGCTGGACATCAATCAAGCAGAAGACCTGGATCTGATTGCCCAATTCGCAGCGCAGAGGGTGCCTGTTTCCGAGCGCTTTGGAACGGATAACTGCCCAGGCATTTTCATGTTTTATGCCTTGTATGTCTTCTCTCAAGAGCTGTATTACCTGGAGGAAGAAGGCGTGATCGCGATCTATAAGCAGGAGGGCGACTGCTTGCATCTCTATGACTGGCTCAGTAAGCAGAAGATCAGCATCCAGGAGCTTTTGCGAAAACTGGCAGGGCCCGAGACGAAAAAAATCGTGTTTCACTTTACACCGGATGAGGAAGGGATCGAGACAGAGAGTGCGAGCATGAATACGGGCTTGTTTGTAAAGACGAATGGGGAGATTCCATATCCGGTGCATGTAAAGCATCCGATGACCTCCATTGCTTAAGGGATGAATCTACGGATAGGAATTACCATGAGATGCGAAAGGAGTCTACAGCATGGCAGCGAACCAGGATAACCACCATATATACTCAACTTTGCAAGGGGACTGCGAGAACTGCTTTGGTATGTGCTGTGTCGCGCTCCCCTTTGCAGCCTCTTCCGACTTCGCAATGAACAAGGAAGCCGGTAAGCCTTGCCAAAACCTGCGGGAGGATTTCCGTTGCGGCGTTCACAGCAGCTTGAGAGAGCGGGGCTTTCGGGGATGTACGGTTTACGACTGCTTCGGTGCCGGACAAAAGGTGTCGCAAATGACGTTTGGCGGTCGTGACTGGCGGCAAGAGCCAGGTGCGGCGAAGCAAATGTTCGAGGTATTCCCGATTATGTGGCAGCTTCATGAGTTGCTGTGGTACCTAAGAGAAGCGTTGACGCTCAAGCCAGCCGCGGAGATTCATGAAGAACTCCAGAAGGCCTTCGATGAAACGATACGCCTTACCCAGCTCGAGCCGGAAGCCCTTGGAAAACTGGACGTAGCGGCACACCGGGCTGATGTGAATGTTCTGCTGCAGCGGACAAGCGAGCTTGTACGAGCGGAGGCCCAGCGTCAATACAAGGGAGCAAAAGGCCGTCAGCAGAAATACGGCCGAGGTGTTGACCTCATCGGCGCCAAGCTCAAGGGTGCCGATCTGCGTTGTTCCAATCTTCGCGGAGCATATCTGATCGCT
>DASQMM010000683.1:0-5532 GCA_035645495.1 Brevibacillus sp.
ATCAGTTGGAGCAGACGCAGCCCCTTGGCCCAATGTCCCAGACATATCGGTCATTTTTTTCGCCATAGCAGAGCTCATGACGCTCCCCATGACGGCGATTCCGATCGTACCGCCCAGGTTGCGGAAGAGCTGGGAGGTAGCGGTCGCCACACCCAATTGTTGCGGTGCCACAGCATTTTGTACGGTCAAGGAGAAGACCGGCATCGCGATCCCCATGCCCAGACCCAGGATGATCATGTATGCAACGAGCACATAGATCGGGGTGCTTGGAACCATGAAGTACATCATCACCATGCCGAATGTCATCAGCAGCAAGCCGCCAATCGCCATCTTTTTATATTTGCCTGTCTTGGTGATGAGTTGGCCGGACAGCGCCGAGGTGGCGAGCATCGCGATGGACATCGGCATCGCTACATAACCTGCCATGGTCGGGGAGATTCCTTTTACCCCTTGGACAAAGAACGGTACGTAAATGATCGCTCCCATCATCCCGGCGTTGAGGAAGAAACCGACCAGATTGGATACCGTGAAAATGCTGTTTTTAAACAGGCCAAGTGGCAATACAGGCGTTTTTACCTTCATTTCTACCAGAACAAAAATGAGCAAAGAGACAACAGTTACGGACAACAGACCGATGATTTGCCATGAGCTCCAGGCGTATTTGCCTGCTCCGTCTCCCGCCCAGGAAAAGGCGAGCAGCATCGGCACGATCGTAGTCGTCAAAAAGAGGGAACCAAAATAGTCGACTGATTCCCCTTTGCGTTTTTCAACCTGCGGAAAATTGAGCAGAATCAAGGCAAAGGCAAGCAAGCCGATCGGCAGGAAGATCCAGAAGACCCAATGCCAGTCCAGATGGTCTACGATATAGCCGCCCAATAAAGGACCGGCTACGCTGGAAACCCCGAAGACCGCGCTCATGACCCCGGTCCATTTTGCCCGCTCCCGAGGTTCGTACAGATCGCCCATCGCTGTGAAGGCAGTGGACATGATAATCCCCGCACCTGCACCTTGAATGGCACGATACGTGATTAATTGAAAAATATCCGTGGAAAAACCGGATAGCAATGCGCCAAGACTAAACAAACCGATCCCTGTCAGGATAAATGGTTTCCGTCCATAAATATCGGAAAGCTTCCCGACCAATACGGATGCGACGGTTGAAGTCAGCAAATAGATCGTGATCGCCCATGAATAGTAATCCATACCGCCCAGTTTTGCGATGATGCGCGGCATGGCGACCCCGATGATGGTCTGGTTGATGGAGGAAAAAAACATCGAGGTGATAATCGCGATCATGATCGTGATTTTCTTTTTTTCTGTAAGCAGTGTCATCTAGATGTTCTCCTCTCTTCGTTGTTCGATGTTTCGCAATACCTGCTGGTAGATCCGGATCAGATGATCTAGATCCTCCTCAGACAGTCCCACAAAGAATTCCTCTACGGTGCGCTTGAGCTCCGCTTTATAACGCGCCAGCATCTCGCGTCCCTGATCTGTGATCTCCAGATAGACCACGCGCCGGTCAGTCGTGTCACGCTTCCTGTCGACATATCCGCAAGCCATTAATTTATCAGCAAGACTGGTCACAGCCCCAGGAGTGATGCCCAAAAACTCCGCAATGGCAGAAACCTTTTGCGGTCCCTTATTTTCGAGAAACTTGAGGATAAAGGATTGGGATCCAGAAATGAGCGGGTCCAGGCGCTTGTGCCATTCATTTGCAATTTTTCTTTGCAATTGGAGATACAGTTCTTCAAAACTCAAAAGATTGTGTTGATCTGGCATTGTCCTCGCTCCTATTTCGCCTGCGAATAATATATATAGTATATTATTTACCCACTAAAACATTTTCAAGTATATAATGTGCCTTTGGACGCTGTCAAACTCAATGGTCGCCCAAATATTGGGACTTGAGAATTTGGACAGAAGACCCAGCTCTTGGTAGAATAAATAGAAAAAGAGATCGGATGGACCGAGGGGAGATAGATGTGAAAGCGATCATCGTGGATGATGAGCGTCTTGCTTTGAAAAAACTGGAAAATTTGTTGGATGAAGCCATCGAGAAGGACATTCAATTTGAGGAGATTCGCACGTTTCAGGACCCACAGGCAGCGATAGAAGCAGTGCGCAACGAAACATTTCACCTGGCTTTCCTGGATATCGAAATGCCTGAAATCAACGGGTTCGAACTGGCTGAAAAATTAATGATGATCCAACCGCATCTGCATATTATCTTCGTCACTGCGTATCAGGAGTATGCGGTCAAAGCGTTTGAAATGAATGCGCTGGACTATTTATTGAAGCCTGTGCACGTCCGCAGATTGACCGTGACGATGCAGCGGGTCGTCAAATCAATGGTGTCAGCTCCGGTCGACCACAGGGCAAGAAATCAGGAGACGATCTGCTGTTTGCAAAATCTGCACTATATCGATCAGCAGGGAGAGGTGCAGTTTTTTCCCTGGAAGACGCTTAAAGCTCAGGAGCTGTTTGCTTACCTGGTGATGAATCGGAATAAAACCGTGAGCAAACAAACTCTGATAGATTTACTCTGGCCGGAATATGACACCGTTCGTTCAACAACGCAATTGCATACGGCCATCTATCAGATTCGCAAAATCATCAAGAACCTTGGTCTGGATCTGGAGATCAAATACAAGGATGAACGGTACCGCTTGGTCTGGGGGGACATCAAGCTGGATGTCGAGGAGTGGGAAAATGCCGTTCGCGATGCTCCTCCCGTTGATGCCCATACACTGAAGACACACTTGTCGATCATGGCTAAGTACCCGGGCGGTTTTTTGGAAGAGCATTCTTATTTATGGGCGGAATACGAGCAGGAGCGCCTGCAGATGATTTGGTTGAGTCATGCCAGTGAAATAGCGGAATGGTATCAGTCGACGGAACAATTTACGGAGGCGATCTTGCTGTACCAACAGATTCGGGAGAAATTGCCCGGCATGGAGGACGGCTATTTTGGTTTGATGAAGCTGTACGCGATGATGAATCATCCGAGGGAGGTCACGAAGCAATATCAAATTCTCACGGAAAAGTTAAAGGAAGAATTCGATGTTGCACCGAGCAGGGAATTGGAGCAGTGGTACCAACAGTGGAAACAAGGTAGGGATGCTGGGTGACAAGAAAAATCATAGCTATGCTGTTGATGATCACGGGAATCGTTGTCCTTAGCTACCCTACTCTCGCGGAAGAGTACTATGATTATCAGCAGCAAAAACTGGTCCAAGAGTGGCAGCAAAGCCTCCAAAGCATACATAACGGAGACGATGATGTTCTCCCCACGCAGGAGGAGCCTGTGGCAGCCGTTCAACCATCTGAAGCTGCTAACCCGGAAATCACAGACGAGACCGTTGTCGCTGCAACGGAGACTAAGAAAAAGGAACTTCCTGATTTCAAGAGCTATCCGAATATGGAAGGAATCCTGATGATTGACAAGATCGACCTGGTATTGCCGATCCTGCATGGTGCCACAGACAAAAATATGAAAACGACAGTGGCGAGTATTGAACATACAGGCAAAGCCGGAGAGATCGGCAATTATGCCATCGCGGGTCATCGCAACCTCACATACGGAAGAAATTTTAATCGGCTCGATGAAATCCAAACCGGTGACAAGATCGAGGTCGATGACGGCGAGCGCGTATACAACTATACGGTGACAGAGAAATTGATCGTCAAACCGGAAGAAGTATGGGTATTGGAGGGAAACGGCAGCGACAAGGAGATTACGTTGGTCACTTGCCACCCGATGGAAAACCCTACGCATCGCTTAATTGTGAAAGGAAAGATCATCCGCGAGTAAGGAAATTTTTAGTGGTAATTTACCGAATGGTTTCCCTTTTTGAAAATGTATGGTATTCTGTTCTCAAAATCATAACTTTCAAACGATAATGGCAAATCTAATGAAAATTAGAGACGCAAAGCTAGAGGGCCTTCCTTCTTCATGAAGATGGCAGCCAGCTTCCGAAAGGGGAGTTACATATGTTCAAAAGCCGATTGACGTTGGCTTTATTAAGTATTTTCTGTTTGACTGTTCCCGTCACTGCTTGGGCGAATTCATCTACTTCTCGCATTGATGTGAGCGAGTTGAGCCAAGGCGTCGTGTCCATACAGAAGGACCCTGCTAGAGGCACTGAAAAGGTGAAAATCACCAAAGGAAACCAGCATTTTTATTACAGTGTCGAGGCGAATAATCGCTTTCCCTTGCAATTGGGGGATGGCACGTATACGATCTCTGTTTTGGAAAATGTCATGGGGAACAAGTATCGAATGGTTGAAAACAGAGAGGTAGTCCTGACCGCATCCAGTCAGGAAGCCGTTTATTTACAGCCAATCCAGATGATCTACTGGAATGAACAAACGCAGGCGATTGCGAAAGCCCGCGAGTTGACCAAGGATTTGAAGACCGACAGGGAAAAAGTCGCTGCGATTTACAACTATATCATTCAAAACGTTCAATACGACTATGAAAAAGCAAAGGTCGTCACTAGCGAATATATCCCTTCGGTAGACGCGACTCTGCAAGTCGGACAAGGCATCTGTTATGATTATTCGGCTCTGTTTGCGGCCATGCTCCGCAGCGAGGGCATCCCGACCAAGCTGGTCATGGGAAAAAAGAATGATATTCCACAGTATCATGCCTGGAACGAGATCTATTTCAAAGATACCAATGAATGGGTCACCATCGATACGACATATGATTCGATCATGTCAAAGGGCACGAAAAAACCGACCATGATCAAAAATAAAAGCGAGTATATTACAGAAAAACAATTCTAAAGCATCAGCAGGCCAAATAGCCGCTCCATCTCTGGAAGAGAGGGGGCGGTTTTTTCTAGTGTTCTATTCTTTTACCTTTAGTAAGATTCAGAATTGATTCAGAGAAATTTAGTATAGTCCCTGTTGTGTTATCGACTGGATCGACATATCGGATCCGATAACATGCAGATTTGGTAGGTATCTCACAAGAGAGAGCATCAGTGGCTTACAAAGCAATAGATCGGGAGGAGGAGAGAAAAAGTACGTTAGTAAAAATTGTTGTGCAAGGTATTACATATTTTCGACGAGCATCATTCCGCCATGATACGTACACTGGGCTAGAGACTTACTTACCTTGCCAACCTAAAAATGCGAGGTGAACTTTTATTCGTATGTGGAAGAGAAAAAAAATATTATCCGTTTACGTAGTACTGGCTTTACTTGTGAATCTCTTCTTGCCTTCTACGTTTGTTCATGCAAATGCGGATAGCGGAACAATCATCGAAGTAGTTGTTCCAGGAGAGGAACAAGGAGCAGATACTGGAGCTGATCCGGGAACCGATTCCGGAACGGAGCCAGGTGCAGCCCCCGGAACTGATCCTGTTACGGAGCCGGGCACAGACCCCGGAACTGATCTAGGCACAGACCCTGGAACTGACCCTGGTACAGAGCCGGGCACAGACCCTGGAACTGACCCTGGAACTGACCCTGGAACTGACCCTGGAACTGACCCTGGAACTGACCCTGGTACAGAGCCAGGCACAG
>DASQMM010000684.1:0-1824 GCA_035645495.1 Brevibacillus sp.
TCACTTCAATTTTATCGCCTACAGCGACGACATCCTCGGTTTTGGCTACGCGTTCTTCCGCCAATTGAGAGATGTGGCACAAACCTTCTTTGCCAGCAAACAGCTCTACAAATGCACCGTATTTCTCGACGCGCTTGACCGTTCCCAGATACGTCTGGCCAACAGCCACCTCGCGAACAAGATCTTCAATGATTTGTTTCGCACGCATATTTGCCTCATGGTTAATAGAGGCAATAAAGACACGTCCATCCTGCTCGATGTCGATTTTCACACCGGTTTCTTCGATGATCTTGTTGATCACGCGACCTTGAGGACCAATAACATCACGGATTTTTTCCGGATTGATTGACATTGTCATAATTTTAGGCGCGAATGGAGACAGTTCTTTACGCGGTTCGGAGATCGTGCTCATCATGTGCTCGAGAATGTGCAGACGTCCAATTCGTGCTTGCTCCAACGCCATTTGCAGGATTTCACGATTAATCCCGGAGATCTTGATATCCATCTGGATTGCCGTCACACCAGCTTCTGTACCGGCTACCTTGAAGTCCATATCTCCGAGGTGGTCTTCCATACCCTGGATGTCCGTAAGAATGGAGAAGGCGTCTCCGTCTTTCCCCATGATCAAACCCATCGCGATACCAGCTACAGGTGCTTTGATCGGCACACCTGCGTCCATCAATGCAAGAACGCTGGCGCAGATTGATGCCTGCGAGGTAGAACCGTTGGACTCAATCACTTCAGACACCAGACGAATGGTATATGGGAACTCTGTTTCACTTGGAATGATCGGCTCAATCGCCCGCTCACCCAATGCACCATGACCGATTTCACGTCGTCCAGGAGGGCGCAGTGGACGCGCTTCCCCTACGCTGTACGGCGGGAAATTGTAGTGATGCATGAAGCGTTTGGATTCTTCCAGACCCAATCCATCCAGAATTTGCACGTCACCCAAAGCACCTAATGTACAAACACTCAGTGCTTGCGTCTGTCCGCGAGTAAACATACCGGAACCATGTGTGCGGGCCAAGATGCCGACTTCGCTGGACAGGGGACGGATTTCATCCAATGCTCGTCCATCCGGGCGTACTTTTTCATCGGTAATCAAGCGGCGCACTTCATCCTTGACGATATTGCCCAGTACTTCGGAAATCATTTTTTCCTTCTCGGCATACACTTCCGGATCTTGTGCTGCAAAATGTTCCAGCGTCTCCGCCTTGATCTGATCAATGGCATCGTAGCGTGCCTGTTTTTCTTCGATACGTACGGCTTCCTTCAACCGTGCTTCTGCGACGGCGCGAACCGCTTGGTCGATCTGTGGATCTACTTCGTGCAGAATGACTTGCATTTTTTCTTTGCCGATCTCTGCAACGATCTTGTTTTGGAATTCAATCAGCTGTCTGATCACTTCATGTCCTGACATGATCGCTTCCAGCATGATTGCTTCCGGCACCTGGTTGGCGGATGCTTCTACCATGTTGATAGCACTGTGGGTCCCTGCGACGACGAGATGAATGTCGCTCTTCTCCGCTTGCTCGACAGTCGGATTGATAATAAACTGACCATCTACACGTCCCACGATCACACCAGCGATCGGACCTTCAAAAGGAATTTCTGAGACGCACAAGGCTGCGGATGTTCCAATCATCGCGGCGATTTCAGGCGAACAATCCTGATCGACAGACAAGACAGTGTTGACGATTTGTACATCGTTACGGAATCCCTCTGCAAAAAGCGGGCGTACAGGACGATCGATCAAGCGGCTGGCGAGAATCGCTTTTTCACTTGGACGTCCTTCTCTTTTAATGAAGCCGCCGGGGATTT
>DASQMM010000685.1:0-2862 GCA_035645495.1 Brevibacillus sp.
GAAAAACCCGGGCAATAATAGTAATCCCCACTTCGGGAATCTTTGATAATTGATTTGGATTGTCCGGAGTGAAAACAAGAAAACAATAGCAATCAGCCATAACCCTTTTTGCAGCCAACGGTGAATTTCCATAGGTAATCCGTATACTGGATCAAAAGGTGAATTTGGATCGGTCTGACCTAGGTTTAAGAAACCCATAATTGGTGTTAAATCCTTATGCAAAAGTGCCATAACATTTTCTGTCATAGGTACATTAAGTGGTCCCATCAATAGTGCTGCCAGTATCAATATGGGATAAACGATTCTAGAATTTTGATAGGTTCCTACAATCATTCCTATGATTCCTGCAATGAAAAAGGGTATTGCCCAATATAAAACCAGGTAAGGAATAGACTTCCAATAAAAAATAAAAGGTATCTCAAAAATATAGTAGAGCAAATACAATATCAGTACAGATAGGAAAATAAATAGAACAATTGCTGATAATAAAGCTAAGCATTTTCCAAGTAATTTCCCACTATATCCGTTGGGTATTACGTAAAACATTTCATCCGAAGAAGACAGAACCTCGCTTCGTATAAGGTAAAGTCCAAATATCATGCTAACAAACAGTCCACCTTGGACAATAAAGGCTGTTGAAATTAATGCTCCCCCTGGATCATCTGTGACCACTCTGCTATAAAATTGAATTCCAACCATTGTTAAAGACAGCAATAGAGTTGCCCATGTCCATACATTACGAAAAAGGATTAGTAGCTCTATTTTCCAACAAGATATGATCTTTTCCATGAAATACACTCCTGTAGAAAATACTCTGATTTTTACCTTATTTTGTAATAACAGATAGTTTGTTTCATTTTAAATGATTTGAAATTCTTCTTCTCGGTAAAAATGACCCTTCTTTCAAAGGGCTAAATTACCAAAAAGCTACAAGTTTTTCCCCAACTATCTCTGGGCAAAAAAAAATGCCCCGCTTTGTTCAAGCATGGGCATTGTCTTCCTATTCAGTACCGAACTTCTTCCTTCTGCAAAGCCTCTTCCGTCCATTTTTCCAGCTCCGCAATACAAACCTTGGCCTTGCGGATACTCTGCTCTACTTGCTTGCTGCCTGTTCCACCCAGTACATCGCGCGCATCCACAACCGTACGGATGTCGATCGTCTGGTAGAGATCCTCCTCAAAGCTAGCACTGTGCTGCTTGTACTCCGCTAACGTAAGATCAGCCAGGTATTTGCCATTGGAAATGCAATACAGCACCAGCTTGCCGATCACTTCATGCGCCTGACGGAACGGCATGCCTTTGCGCACCAGATAGTCGGCCAGATCGGTGGCGTTGGAGAAATCCTCTTTCAGTGCCTGAGCTACACGTTCCTTGCGCACTTCCATCGTCCGGATCATTCCAGCAAACAGCTGCAAGGAGCCTTTTAGCGTATCCACCGTATCAAACAAGCCTTCCTTGTCTTCCTGCAGGTCCTTGTTGTAGGCGAGCGGCAATCCTTTCAATACGGTCAACAGACCAATCAGGTTGCCATAGACGCGTCCTGTTTTCCCACGCAGCAGTTCCGCCACATCCGGATTCTTTTTCTGCGGCATGATCGAGGAGCCTGTACAGTACGCATCATCCAGCTCCACAAAACCAAATTCTGTGGAGGACCAAAGCACCATCTCTTCACAAAAGCGGGATAGATGCATCATTACAAGCGAGGCGGCACTCTGGAATTCCAAGATAAAGTCTCGATCGCTGACGGCGTCCATCGAATTCTCATAAATTCGCGCAAACCCGAGTTCTGCTGCCACCATTTCGCGATCGATGGGGAATGTCGTACCAGCAAGGGCTCCGGCACCGAGCGGCAGTGAATCAATCCGCTTCAACCCATCCTGCAAACGCTCCACATCACGGGAGAACATCCCGAAGTATGCGAGCAGATGATGCGCCAGCAGCACTGGCTGAGCCCGCTGCAAATGGGTATAACCCGGAATCATCACGTCAAAATTCTTCTCTGCAGTCTCAACCAGCGCATCCAGCAGGTCGACCAAGTGAGCAATGATTTGTTTTGCTTCCCGGCGCAAATATAGATGCAGGTCGGTTGCCACCTGATCATTTCGAGATCGTCCCGTGTGCAGCTTGCCGCCTACCGGTCCGATTTTCTCGATCAGAACCTTTTCAATATTCATATGGACATCTTCATTCTCTACATTGTAGACAAACGTCCCCGCATTGACTTCCTGCAAAATGCTACGCAAGCCTTCGCTGATCTTGTCGGCATCCTCCTGCGGGATAATGCCGCAGGCACCCAGCATCTTCACGTGAGCCAGCGAGCCGCGGATATCGTCATGAGCCAGCTTTTGATCAAAACCGATCGAGGCCGTGAACTCCTCCACGAGCTTGTCCGTTTGTTTGGTAAAACGTCCGCCCCACAATTTCATCTATGTTCACTCCTGATTTTTCGTCTAGTGATTCAGCACCTTGCCCAAGAAATCCTGTGCCCGATCTGTCTTTGGATTGCTGAAAAACTCCGCAGGCGGTGCCACCTCGACAATCCTTCCCTCCGCCATAAAGACGATTTGATTGCAGATTTCCTTGGCAAAGCCCATCTCGTGCGTGACAACTGCCATGGTCATCCCCGTACCTGCCAGCTTGCGGATCGCGTCCAATACTTCCTTTACCATTTCCGGATCAAGCGCAGAGGTAGGCTCGTCGAACAGCATGACCTTTGGATCCATCGCCAATGCGCGGGCAATCGCGACCCGTTGCTGCTGTCCACCCGATAGCTGCCCAGGATAGGAGGCGAATTTCTCACCCAAACCAAGGCTGGAAAGAAGCTCTTTCCCTTTTTCCTCTGCTTCCTTTTTGCCAATCCCT
>DASQMM010000686.1:0-2030 GCA_035645495.1 Brevibacillus sp.
GAGTAGCCGTCTTCCCGCCATATGCCGCCTTCAGATTTGCCGTACCTGGCTTGAAGGCGGAGATTTCGCCATCCTTGGCAAAAACGGCGTCCTCATTGTCCGAAGTCCAGGTTACTTTACCTGTGACCTCTTCTTTCGATCCGTTGGCAAACGAAGCCTGCACGATGACCTTTTCCTTTGTCCCGCTCTTCATCATGAGGAAAGCAGGTACAACATCCAGGGATCGCGGCACTTCGACGTCTACTTTCACTTGAACGGTTTTGCTGCCGTATGAAGCGGTAATGATCGCCTCACCGGTCGACACCGCGTGAATCTTGCCCTTGCTGTAATACGCGACATCTTCCTTGCTCGATTTCCATACAGCCTTGTCTCCGACCTCAACCTGGTCCTTGTTGGCGTAGCTTGCGGTCAGAGTAATTTCTTTTTCTCCCCCGACTTTCAGGAAGATGTCTTGTTCGCTTGCTTCCAGCTTTTGCGCCATGTCGACATCCACCTGGATTGTCGCGGTCTTCGTGCCGTATGCGGCGGTAATTACGGCAGTACCTGCTCCGTAACCTTTGATTTTTCCTTTGATGACGTCCGCCACATCGGCGTTGCTCGTCGACCACTCCGCTTTGTCCGCTACGTTCGGGATTTCCGAACCATCTGGAAAAATCGCCTTCAGCGTGACTTCTTCCTCTTCGCCGAGCAACAGAGAAACTTTGCTTTTGCCTGGCTCCAGTCGATGGGCGATCTCAACACTGATCGGCAGGCTGAACGACTGACTGCCGTATTTGGCAGTAACCGTAGCCGTACCCGAACTCAAGCCCTTGATTTTACCGTTGAGTACAGAGGCAATCGAGGATTTATCGACGGACCAGTCTGCCAGTTCGGTCACATCTTCCTGCGAATTGTCGCTGTACACGGCTGTCAGCTTCACCAGCTCATCCTTGCCGATCCGCATATTGACAGATTGCGTCTCGGAGGTCAAAGCTTTCACTTTCTTCGTTACGGTAACATCCACGATCGCCGGAAAGCCTTTGTAATTGGCGGTCAAAGTGGTGTTTCCTACTCCGTTTGCTGCAATCTTCCCTGCATAGACCGAGGCAATACTCGCATCTGCACTCGACCACGTAGTATGTATGGTCACATCTTCAACTTTGCCAGATTGATAGATCGCATTGGCTGTCAATTGTGTCGTGTCCCCTGTCTCCAGAGTCACTTTATTGGTCGTCAACACCAATTTGCTTATTTCATCCGCAGCCAATCCGACTTGGGTTGTTCCCAATCCGCTCAACAGCAAGACGGCCAGGAACATGAGCATCGTTTTTTTCCAGAACATCGTCAGCCTCCCCCACGTGTGTGTAATCCACTACTAAAATATTGCCTCTCTAACTATATCGGCTTCTCCCTGAATAAATTTACTAGTTCTTCATGTCAGAAATGCGTCGAATCTTGTAACTGCTAGGAAATTGCATACGTCAAATAGAATGAAAAGAAGGTTAAAACCACTCGTGCAGTATCATGCAAAGGAGAACTCATAGTGAAAGAAAAACGAAAAAAGACCTGGCGCAGAAAGCTCCTCCTCGTCAGCGTGATCCTGCTCGCCATGGCTTCCATCTGGTGCGGCTACCATTTCTATCTGATCCAGCGTACCATCGACGAAGCAGCCCCCCGCCAAGCTGATGTCGGAATTGTTCTCGGTGCGGCAGTCTGGGGGGATCGCCCCAGTCCCGGCTTGAGTGAACGCCTGGATTACGCACTGTGGCTCTATAACCAGGGCTATGTAAAGGTTCTGTTGGTATCAGGAGGATTAGGCGAAGGGAAAAAATTGACTGAAGCCGAGGCCATGCGCACCTATCTGCTGGAAAAGGGCGTCCCCACCGATGCGATCCTGATCGAGGACAAAGCGCGCAGCACATACGAAAACCTGCTGTTCAGCCAGCAGGTCATGGAAAAAGCCCATCTAAAAAATGCCCTGATTATCAGTCATGACTATCACCTGGCGCGAGCCAAAAAGATGGCTGACAGTCTGCAACTGCCAGCCACCG
>DASQMM010000687.1:0-1761 GCA_035645495.1 Brevibacillus sp.
TACCGCAAGCTGGACGAGCGGATTCTCTTCCAGCTTGCGGTAGGTTTTTCCCTTGTCCACATAGGATTGGCGGATGCGGCGCAATTCTTTGAAGTCTTCTTCGGTCAGCTCGCGTTTTACCTTGGCAGGTGATCCGACAACGAGTGTGCGCGGTGGAACCTTCATTCCAGGAGGAACGAGCGCGCCTGCAGCGACCATGGCATCCTCGCCGATTTCAGCTCGGTCGAGGACAATGGCTCCCATGCCGATCAAGGCGCCACGTCGCACGATGCAGCTGTGCAGGACAGCGTTGTGGCCGACGGTGACTTCATCCTCCAAGATGAGGGGATTATTCGGGCTTTGATGCAGGGTACTGTTGTCTTGTACACTGACACGACGGCCAATTACGGTCGGGGCAATATCGCCGCGAATGACGCAATTGTACCAGATCGAGGAATCCTCGCCGATCTCGACGTCACCTGAGACGACGACGCCTTTTGCGAGAAAAACGGATGAATGGATACGAGGTTCGACATTTTCAAATGGTAGTAGTAGCATGGTTGCCTCCTGGTCAGTTGATGTGCGGACAGTCTGTTTGCAGCGGCGAGTTGTGGCTGATGGAAAAGCGGTTGGTCGCCATGTCGCAGTCTATCAAGATGCCCGCAAGCTGATCTTCTTCTGTATGTTTATAAAATAGGCGAATGCCGCTTACGTCCAACTCGCGATCGCTCTCGTCCTTTTCGGTAATGGCGATGCTGTACGTGTAGCTGCCGCATCCCGTTGTGGTCATGATGAGCCTGATCCCAAGCTCGTCTGCATCCGGCTCTTCGGCGATCATCCATGAGAGGCGAGCCGCAGCATAGGGTGTGATGATCATTTCATATCCCTCCTCATTGCCCGATACCTATTGTACTACAGCGAAGTGAGGGGAACAATTTGGCAGTGCAGCCAAGAGTCGCTTGTTGACCTGCGAACAGGTGTGTGGTAGAGTAAGAATACAAATTCGAGATGTGCAGGAAATGCGGGTAGTCGCTGCCGCGATCGGTTTTCCGGTTGGCGGTAGAGGAAAGTCCAGGCTCGCCCAGGCTGAGATGCTTGGAGTGATCGTACCTGGTGCAAACCAGGGCAGTGAGGCTCGCGCTTCGCTGACGGCGTGGAAAGGGCTCTCTCTGAGGCCCGAGTACGCTGAAAGTGCCACAGAAACGTAGCTTTCCTGGCGACAGGAAAGATGGAACGCGGTAAACCCTGCGAGCGAGAAACCCAAATTTGGTAGGGGAACCGTCCCAAAGGAATCAAACGGAGGGGCGGATGGTGTCTGCAGGCACCATAGATAGATGACTACCGCTCTTTGTGCGAGGGACTTGTCCCGCTTGCAGCACGGGAGAGACAGAACCTGGCTTACAGCATTTCCTGCTGGATATGAACGCAAAACCGTCTGATGTTCAGGCGGTTTTTTTACGTTTATACATCATGTTTTCACCCTCCAATTCTCCCCAGAAATATTTTCCAAAAGAAAACCGCAACCTTTCGAGAAATATCGACGTCAAATAGAGCGCTTAACCAAATTTCGTTTTGTGCTCTTTATCCATCGATCATTCGGAGGGGTTATTGTGAAAACATGGAAAGCATTATCTGCGAAAACTTGTAAGACCGGGATGGCCGTTGCTGTTCTGATGGGAATGCTGGCACTGCCCAACATGGGATTGGCTGCTACGTCTCTGCCATTGTCCGACATCGCTCAGAACGCCAACAAGGATTCGATTCTCAAGCTGAATTACGCTG
>DASQMM010000688.1:0-3401 GCA_035645495.1 Brevibacillus sp.
ATGTCGACGACCTTGATACAGGGATTGTCGTCGGGATTCAGGACATGGGCGCGGCTGGCTTGACCAGCTCCAGCTCCGAGATGGCGTCCAAAGCGGGGAACGGGATCGAGATGAACCTCGACCTGGTGCCGCAGCGTGAAGCCGGCATGTCCGCCTACGAGATGATGCTCTCCGAATCGCAGGAGCGCATGCTCGTAGTAGTAGAAAGCGGCAAGGAAGCGGAGGCTATTGCGATTTTTGACAAGTGGGGCTTGGCTTCCGCGGTCGTCGGGAAAGTAACCGATGACAGCATGCTGCGTCTGCTCCACAAAGGGGAAGTCGTGGCGGAAGTGCCTGTAGACAGCTTGGCAGAAGATGCACCTGTCTACCATCGTCCATCCGCTGTTCCCGCTTATTACGAAGCGAATGCACAGGTAGATGTGCTGGCTGCAATTCCCGAGCCTGCAGACCTCAATGAAACGCTGAAAAGCATCCTGGCTCAGCCGACTGTCGCCAGCAAGGCATGGGTATATGAGCAATACGACCATATCGTACGTGCGAACACGGCTGTAAAGCCCGGTTCTGACGCGGCCGTCGTCATGGTGCGCGGCACTCGCAAGGCATTGGCGATGAGCACGGATTGCAACGGACGCTACGTCTACCTCGATCCAAAAGTAGGCGGCGCCATTGCCGTAGCCGAGTCTGCCCGCAACGTCGTCTGCTCCGGCGCAGAGCCACTGGCGATCACGGACTGCCTCAACTTCGGCAGCCCGGAAAAGCCTGAGGTGTTCTGGCAATTTGAAAAGGCCTGCGAGGGCATGAGCGAGGCATGTGTGGCTCTGGACTCTCCGGTTATCGGCGGAAACGTCTCTTTCTACAACGAACGCAGCGGCGAGCCGATCTACCCGACTCCGACTGTCGGCATGGTAGGTCTGATCACCGATGTAGACCATATTACGACGCAAGACTTCAAGCACGAAGGCGACGCGATCCTGTTGCTCGGCGAGACATTTGCCGAACTGGGCGGAAGCGAGTATCAAAAGCTGGTTACTGGCTCCATCTCCGGTCGACCTCCACAAATTGACCTGACCAAGGAAGCGGCTGTACAAAAGCTGGTTCTGACTGCTATCCGCAAAGGACTGGTCAAATCTGCGCACGACCTGTCCGAGGGTGGTCTGGGCGCAGCCCTGGCTGAATCCTGCTTTGGGAAAGAATTCGGCGCGCAGGTAGAGCTGGAATCCGACCTGCGTCCGGACGTCCTGCTGTTCAGCGAGTCGCAATCGCGCATTCTGCTCAGCACTTCGCAGGAGCAGGCAGCGGCAGTATTGGCTCTGGCTCAGGAACACGGTGTACCTGCACAAGTGATCGGAAAAACCGGAGGCGACAGTCTCGTGGTGAACGTGAACGGAACAGAAGCGATTCGCGCTTCGATTCAAGAGGTGAAAGCAGCCTGGAAGGATGCGATTCCATGTTTGATAAGTTGATCTGGGACAAATTGAATGAAGAATGCGGCGTATTTGGCATCTACAACCACAAGGAAGCGTCTCAATTGACTTATCTGGGGCTTCACGCCCTGCAGCATCGCGGTCAGGAGAGCGCAGGGATCTGCGCCTCCGACGGCGAGAAGTGGTATAAGCATCGCGGGATGGGCCTGGTCTCCGAGGCCTTTGGCAAAGGGGATCTGGAAAAATTCCGCGGTCATATCGCCATCGGACACACCCGCTATACGACAGCAGGTTCCAGCAAGATTGAGAATGCCCAGCCGCTCTTTTTCCGCTATGCACAAGGCAGTATGGCAGTTGCCCACAACGGGAACCTGGTGAATGCAGCTGTTTTGCGCAAGGAATTGGAGGCAAAAGGCTCTATTTTTCAAACGACAAGTGATACCGAAGTCATCGCGCATCTGATCGCTCGTTCCGAGAGCAGCGATCTGCCCGGAGCGGTGAAGGATGCCTTGCAGCATATCAAGGGTGCTTATGCCCTCGTCGTCATGAACAATCACCAGCTCATCATCGCGCTTGATCCCAATGGATTGCGCCCCTTGTCGCTGGGCCGTTTGGGGGATGCGATCTGCGTCGCTTCGGAGACCTGCGCTTTTGACATCATCGGAGCGGAGTACTGGCGGGATGTGCAGCCGGGCGAGTTGATTGTCATCGATGAGAACGGCTTCACCGAAAGCAAGTTTACGGAGAAAACCCAACGTTCGATCTGCACGTTTGAATACATTTACTTTGCGCGCCCAGACAGCGATATCGACGGAATCAACGTTCATATGGCCCGCAAACGCCTGGGCAAGCAACTCGCACTGGAATCGCCAGTTGACGCGGATGTCGTGACGGGGGTGCCAGACTCCAGTATTTCCGCGGCGATCGGCTACGCGGAAGCGACTGGAATCCCCTACGAGATCGGCTTGATCAAAAACCGCTACGTCGGCCGCACCTTTATCCAGCCGAGCCAGGAACTGCGTGAGCGCGCGGTCTACCTCAAGCTGTCTGCTGTCCGCAAAGTGGTGGAGGGCAAGCGTGTCGTTATGATCGACGATTCCATCGTCCGCGGCACGACCAGCAACCGCATCGTCCGCATGCTGCGCGAGGCAGGGGCCAGGGAAGTGCATGTACAGATCAGTTCGCCGCCCGTTATGAATCCCTGCTTCTATGGAATCGATACCTCGACCCGCGACGAGCTGATCGCGGCGACCAAATCGGTAGAAGAAATCCGTCAGATCATCGAAGCCGACAGCCTCTCTTTCTTGTCAGTAGAGGGAATGCTGGCTGCGATCGGACGCCAGGATACAGCGCCCAACAACGGACATTGTCTCGCCTGCTTTACCGGTCAGTATCCGACGGACATCCATTTCGAAGAGGCTTTGCCTGCTCTCAAATGCTAGACAGGAATTGTGATCCGAAAGAAACACCTCTTAGGGGGAGAAACGATGAGTGAAGCATACAAGCAAGCAGGGGTAGACATCGACGCCGGGAATGAAGCCGTCGAACGAATGAAAAAGCACGTCAAGCGGACATTTCGCCCGGAAGTGATGACCGATCTGGGGGGATTCGGCGCATTATTTCGCCTGGACACGAAGAAATATGAAAAGCCTGTGCTGGTATCGGGGACAGATGGAGTAGGGACCAAGCTCAAGCTTGCTTTCGCGATGGAGAAGCATGATACCATCGGGATCGACGCTGTGGCGATGTGTGTCAATGACGTCGTCGTGCAAGGTGCGGAGCCGCTCTTTTTCCTCGATTATCTGGCGGTAGACAAGGTCATCCCGGAAAAAATCGAAGCGATCGTCAAAGGTATCGCCGAAGGCTGCTCCCAGGCAGGCTGCTCCCTGATCGGCGGAGAGACAGCAGAGATGCCTGGCATGTACGCGGAGGGCGAATATGATATCGCAGGATTTACAGTCGGTGTCGTCGACGAGC
>DASQMM010000689.1:0-12847 GCA_035645495.1 Brevibacillus sp.
TTGATCAAAGTCATTCATAGGCGTACGAAAAGACAAGCAGGTGAAATCGGCATGGATTGTAGGCCATGCGATCTCACCTGCCAGAATCATTTCTGCTGTTTTTGCAGACGCTCGATTTCTTCGCTCACGACGAATGCCAGATCGTCATTGCCAAACAGGGAGAGGACTCCCAATAAAGTAGCATCGGGAATCTCCTCGGCTTCCTCCTTGGGAACCGTATTCTCCAGCATTTGAGCCAGCAGGGGATTGTCACCCTGGTTGGGATAGGCGCGGTGATACAAGTCACGCGCATCCAATCCATGATTGACACACCACTGGGCAAAAACGAGTATCATCATCCCCTCGTCCCGTTGATACGCTTGAATGACTTGATTTTCCATTTCCTTCCTGTTCATCGGCATACTCCTCGTGTCCATCGTATGTCTATTGTAGGAAAGCCGGGGAGTTCCGACAAGAGTAAATCCGAAGATCAAGTGGTGCGCTTGGTGTGGTTGGTCAGTACGGGGAGCATGCGGGTATCCTTTGTCATTTCTCCCTGACAAAAGGGACAAGTGGGGCTTTGTTCAAAGGAAAAATTCTCTCTCATCCAGCAGGAGCAACCATCTGTCGTGCAAGCCCATATGTCTGTTTCTTCTTCTTCGATCGGAACTGCCGCTTTCTTTGAGAAATACACAGTGAACTCCTCCTTCGCGGGGCATCGTTCGTAAAATAAACCATGTACCTCTATTAATGTGTGAGCAAACCGATGACTTTATACCAAGATTATTCTCGACTCCCAGCAAAAGGGTAAAAAAGAGGGGAGTTACCCCCCTCGCGATTCTTCCTGTTCATGATCAGGAACCAGGATTTGCCCTCCTGCCTCTGCATCTGCGATCGCCAACAAAATGGCTTTCGACAAGGAGTCGGGATGATAAGGCTTGATCAGATAGCGGGCAGCCCCCAGATCGAATGCCTTTTTCTGCTCCTCGAAGGCACTGGAGATGATGATCGGGATCGTACACAATCCGGGATGCTTCTGCATGCGCTCGATGACTTCCCAACCGTTTTCACCGTCCTTGAGGACCAGGTCCAGTACGACAGCATCCGGCATCAGCTCCTCGATGGCGCCAAAAGCCTGGTTGACCTGGGAATAGGAATGGACAGTGAAGCCCGAGCCAGTCAGTTCTTCACGTAACAGCTCGGACAAGTTCGGGTCGTCCTCGATGATGACCACCTTTCCTTTTTTCTGGATTCCCGAAAAAAAGACTTCACTCTCATGGTTGTCGGATTGTTGGACTGCCTTCTGTTTGAAAAGGGGGAGGCTGACCGTAAAGGTACTGCCCCGTCCCGATTCAGATGTGACGGTAATTTCTCCTTGGTGCATGGCCACGATTTCCGAGACGATGGCAAGGCCGAGTCCCGTTCCGCCGATTTCCCTCCGGTCGGAATTGTCCACGCGATAAAACTTGGTGAAGAGATGCGGCAGGGCATCCGCCGGAATGCCGAGGCCATGATCCGCAACGTCGATCAAGAGACGATCGTTGTCTTCGCGGAAGGTGACGCGCACTTCACCGCCAAGCGGGGAGTACTTGACTGCATTGCTGATCAGGTTGGTCATCACCTGGCGAAGCTTGTTCCGGTCCCCTTCTACAAGAGCCTGCGGCGTTTGCAGATCGAGGGTAAACGTATGGCGCGATGACTGTACCTGGTACAGAGCAAACACTTCCTGGACGAGCGCATCGATCGCAACCGGCTCTTTCACATAGTCTTGCAGACCGGATTCCATGCGTTGCAGGTCCAGAAAGTCGTTAATCAGAGCGGTCAGGCGCTTGGCCTCCTGATAAATGGCAGATACGTAGCGCTGCTGTCTTTCGGGCTTTAACTCTTTGTTAAGCATCAGCTCCGCAAAACCAAGGACACTGGCAAGCGGGGTCCTCAGCTCATGGCTCACGGTGCTGACGAATTCAGACTTCATCCGGTCAATTTCGTATTCCCGCGTAATGTCACGGTAGACCAGAAGGGTGCTCCACTTTTCCTGGTTGCGGTACAAAGGCTCCGCATAAAGCTGAATATGTCGTCTTTGCGGATAGGTAATCGCAAAGACAAAGCTGCTCCCGGGCAGTTTTCCCTCTTTGCCTACAGCACCTTTTACAAATTGGGACACTCGTTCATGATCATCCGTAAGCATCTCCAATTGGCTGAGGAAGTCCTCTAACTGCGCGTGAGGCAGAGTGGAGGACGGGTCGTAGCCCAGGAATTCACAGAACGTCCGGTTTACTTGCAGCGTGTTTCCCTGCAAATCGATGAGCTGCACACCTTCCTGAATCGTATCCAGCATATCCTGTGTGATTTGACGCTGCTTTTCCGCCTCTTCGTACATCGCCAGCTTGTCCAGCGAAAGCGAGATCTGCTTGGCAAGCCCCGTCGCAGTTTCGATGTCCTGAGGGGAGAAAGTCCGGTCGATCCGGGAAAAGATAATACAGGCCACAACTTGATCCGCTGCATTGAGGATCGGTACATAAAGCTCGGCAGTCATGGAATGTCCTTCGTAAAAACTGCGTTCCGATATGGTGCTCTCTCGTGTGAGGAGGTAAGGCTTGCCTGTCTCCTGTAGGCGAACGAGCGGGCCATGTTCGAAGCCTTCCATAAAAGTGGAGAAGCTCTCCTCAGATAAGCCCAGGGTGGCACTGTCATATTCGTCATTCAAGAGGACGACGATCCCTTTATCGGCATTCATCACCTGTGTCGTATTGATCACGATGCTGTGCAGCAGTTCCTGCTTGTTCAGAGTATTGCTCAAGGACTGGACGATTTGGTTTCGCTTTTGCAAATAACGCTCTTTCGCCTCCATCTTGGCGAGCGCATCCTGCAGATCCTCCTGCTGCATCATCAATTCGTCCTGCTGCGCTTGCAGTTCTTCGTTTTGAGCGACCAGGACCTCTTCCTTCGCCTGTATCTGCCGCATCGAGTAATCAAGTGAACGCGCCAGGGTACCGATCTCATCCGTACGGTCCAAGTCCTGCAAATGGACGGTCTCTCCTTGGGCAAAACGCTCGGCTTGGGTGGAGATTCTGCCCAGGGGAACGCCGATATCGCGAGTGGTCCGGTGAGCGACGTAGATGGCAATCATCAGCACCAGCACGATGTAGAGAAGAAACCAAGAGCTCTGCTGGGACAGGTTTGCAAAGAGTGTACGATTTTGATCGGAGAGAAGCTGCTTGCTCTGGCTCTGATAGGTGGAGGCAAAGCGCATCAGGTTATTGACTTCCTCATTGATCCCGCTTGAGGAGAACGTATGCAGCGATTCATAGTCTCCAGCCTTCGCATAACCGGAGGCAAGAGGGAAGATATTCGTGAAAAAATGGTCTACAAACGCTTCAATCTGCTGCACCATCACGGCTTCTTGCGCGTTTAGGGGAAGCTGCTTGAACGATTCAATCAACGCCTCTACTTGCCGCTTCTCGTTAAAAAGTTCATGATATTCGCTTTCACTCAGGAAGGCGTAATAGCCTCGCGCACGAAAAAAAATCAGCGAGGTATGATTGGCCAGCTGATCGATCAACTTTTGTTTTTCCAAAGAAGTTTTTATTGCTGTTTGATACTGGGAAAAGGCGTTGTAATTCATATAGAGCACAATCGATGCTCCGGCGATCAGCAGGAAGAGAAAGATGAGCATCATGGACATGAAACGACGCGTGATACTTTTTCTCCTTCGTTGTTGATAGTGGATCATGCCAGCATTTCCTCCACTTTACGGGCCAGTTCCAGGGGGCTGAATGGCTTCGGAATGAAATCATCTGCTCCAGCCGCACGCATGATTTCCTGATCGGTACATTGGCTCTTCGCGGAGAGAATCAACACTTTCGTATGGGTTTTGTCCGGCATTTGTTTGATCATCTTCAGTACGTCCAGCCCGGTCAGCTTGGGCATCATATAATCCAGGATGACCAGGTCAAAATCCCGCTGTTCGATTTTTTGCAACGCTTCCTCGCCATCACAAGCCACATCTAGCTTGTGTCCCTCGTCTTCCAGCGTATCGCAGATGAGCATACGCAGGACTGCTTCGTCCTCTGCCAAAAGTATGGTTGCCATTCTCTTTTTCTCTCCAATCCCGTGTAGCATGATCATACGACGCGCCTGATGAGACGCTTGATACGCGCTTCCAACTCACGCAGGTTGAAAGGCTTGGTCATATAATCATCGGCGCCAAGCTGCAATGCCTTTACAATATCCTGTTCTTCCGTCCGGCCGGTCAGCATGATGACGGTGTATTTTTTTGTATCGGGCAAGCTTCGGATCACTTGAAGCACGTCCATGCCATCCATGTTCGGCATCATTCCGTCCAGGATGATCAGGTAAGGCTCAGGTCCGCTATGCCAGTCACTTTCCAAAAAGGCTTCCCCATCCCGGAACACCCGGGTGTCTGCCGAAATCCAGCCTTTGAAGCAGTCCTTGACCGATTCCGCCAGCATGGTACGAATCATGGCATCGTCATCGATGATCGCTACCTTCAGTTTGATCGTACATCCTTCAGCTGATTGCGTATATTCAGGTGTCTCGATGCGGCACCGGCCACCGTTTTTTGCTGTGTACAGGGCATCATCAGCCAGTTCCAGCCAATAGGGCAACGGCTTCTCTGGGGCTGTAATTTCGACGACTCCCGCAGAAAAGCTAAGCGAAAAGGGACCGTTCGGGGAATGAAACGTGACCTGGCAAAAGGAAGCAAGCAACGTTTCCAGATAGTGCTTGGCCGCTTCCAGGGCCGTCTGGGGCATCAACAGGATAAATTCTTCGCCACCATAACGAAACAGAATATCGTGTTTTTGCGCTGATGACTGGACGAAGTTGGCGAAGCGTGCCAATACGTCGTCGCCGATCAAATGACCGTATTGGTCATTCACCTGTTTAAAGTGATCAATATCCAAAAAAGCGAGCGAAAGAGGGGAAGCCGCACGTAACCCTTCGAGAAGCAGTCGCTCGTAGGTTTGCTGAAGAGAGTTGCGATTGTAGGCTCCGGTCAGCTCATCGAGAAACAAAAGCCGATCGATCCAGCGCTTGCGGCGAAGCTGGCGTTCCAAGCGGATAGACAACTCCTCCACATCGAGAGGCTTGCACATGAAATCATCCGCCCCGAGGTGGTATGCGCGAAAACGCGTATCCCGATCACAGTCGATGCTGATGACGGTCGTGGGGACATACTGTTTTTTTATTTTCTCGCCCAGTGTCTTCATGACCTGAAAACCGCCCGTCTCCGGGATGTTGAGATCCACGATCAAGCAATCTGGATGCATGTCATGGAAATAGTCCAATGCTTTATGGGGATGGACAGTCGCGATGACAGACCAGTTCAATTTTTCCAATTCTTCTTTCAGATACATCAATAGTGTGACATCATCGTCCAGGATTAAGATGAGAGGCTGTTGGTCGTATCGGTTCTCTCGCTCTCCGACGGAATCGGATAGAAACAACTCCTGGTCCGGACGTTGCTCGTAGGAGAGTGTGATCAACTCCATGAGAAAAGGACGCCATTCATTGATGTGCCAATTCTTTGGCGCCATTTGATCCATTTGCTCCAGGAGGCCATGGGAAACATTGGAGAAATCCTGCAGCCCGATTGTACCTGCTGTGCCTTTCAACGAATGGAGGAAACGATAGAGATCCTCATGAGGAATAGGCCCAGTTTGCTCCAACCAGGCCTCCAATTGTTTCTTGATATTGTGAATCAAGGTATTGCGGTATTTCATCATGCGGTATGTTTCCCCCGTTCGTTGCGATCACTGATGGAGATGTACATCTAGATAGGTGGAAGTGTACCACATCAGATATATTTATCCAATCTAAAATCCGTGAGGGAAAAATGAACGTTTAACGGGGAGTGCGAATGCCTATGACTGTAAGGAAAACCCTTCTTCAGTCAGGTATTGGGATGCTTCCTTGTAGGATTCAAAAGAAGCCTCCAGGTTCAGGCCATGGTAGACGTTCCAGAGGGAATCCTCCTGCTGCAGTACCAGCTTGCGGTTTTGCTCATCCACCCAGGTTTCTTCCACTGGGGCATCCTCTGCAGCGGCATGGACGACGGGCTCCCGTTTTGTAGACAGCATCTGGATGGAGGCTTCAATGATTGCGCGCAGCTCGTCAGCCGAGAAGTCGCGGATGTTGACGAAGCCTTTGTCATCCTTCTGATAACCCTTCAGATAGGCGGCATATACGTAGCCGTTGCCATTCGGATGAAGGTGATAGACGACCGTTTTTTTCTCATGCAGGCTGCCTTCGTAGTGGAAGTTGACCCGCTTGAGGGAGACATTGTTGCGAGTGAGCTGTGGGAACGATTCGATAATCGCCAGTTTTTCTTCAAAAGATAACATGGAATTCCTCCGTAAAAAGGCATAGTTTGTTCGTCGATTATATCACAGGTGGAGAAAAAGAATGATAATCTACATTAGTATGTAGAAAGAGAGGGAGAAAGCATGAATGGCAAAAATCGCAAAGATATCTTTCCCGGTCTTGCAGTGGATATTGTATTGAAGCAGGATCAGCGAACAGGAAAACGCACCCGCGGGATCGTCAAGGATATTCTCACCAATTCCGCGACGCATCCGCATGGAATCAAAGTGCGCCTCGAGGATGGACAAGTAGGGCGAGTGCAGGAGATCATTCGTCAGCCGTAGCTTGCGAGAACCAGGAGAAGCTGATCGAGGAAAAAGGGAAAAAAAGCGCAAGGCATTTGGGATCTTGACCCAGGCGCAGCGGAAAAGGGGGAACACGCCCTTACCTGAATCACTTCCTGGTGACGGCTGCTTTTGGCCGCGGTTCCGCCTTTGGAGTGGAGACGACCAGGGATGACCCCCAGCGAAGATCCCAACCCGCCTGGAGCGTTTTTCCCTTTTTCCGCCACTCCACTACAGCCGGATGACCACAAAACAAAAAAACGCAGGTAAACTTCCCGCGTTTTTCTTAATGCAGCTTTCGGTTAACGATACGAATCATGAGTTGGTTCAAAAAGACTTTCTTCGGAATGGCGAACCAGAATAAACGGCTCCAGATTGCCCATCCCGTGCAGGATCTTGTTGTGATGAGCGATGATCTGCTCTGCGGACAAGACATCGTTATCTGTGGTGGAATGCCCGTCTTCGACCAAGGTCACATCATATCCGAGGGTCGTGGCTTTGCGGCAGGCACTGTCGATGCAATACGGGGTCTGGCAGCCCATGATCACGAGATGCTGGATACCGGCTGCTTGGAGTTGGTCGTGCAGGTCCGTCCCGTGGAACGAATCCGTCGCTCGTTTGAAGATGATCGGCTCGCCGGGAAGAGGCGCAATGGCAGGATGAGTGGCAAAAGCCTCGTCTTCAACCTCGGCTACATCCAGATCCTGCACATACCAGACAGGGATGGATTGCTGGCGGGCTTTCAAAAGGATTGCTTGCATCGTTTGGAGCAATCCGGCGGCGTTATGTACCGGACCATCGGGAGCTTCGATAATGCCTGTTTGAGCATCGATAATAAGCAGAGCGGTTTTGCGAGTCATCTGTGTTTCCTCCTTAATAAATAGTAGGAATGACTGCTTGCCATCTCATCATAACAAAAAAATGCTCCTTCCGACTGCCTGTTGGCAACGGTTGGAGCATTTTTTTATTCGTTCTTCTGTTTTGGCACAAACTCAAAAATTGCATGGGATTCAAAGGAATCGATCAAACGATGCAGCCATTGATAATATTCCAAGCCATTCTCAATGCGCTGGATGCTGAGCTCGATACGTTCCAGGTCTTCGGCAGACAATCCTTCCGATTCCCGCAGAGTGCGGAGCTCATGAAGTGATTTTTTCAGCGCAGTGCCATTTTGTTCGCAGGCATGCCGCCATTTGGTGGAAAAAAGGTCGATAAAGTTCTGGTACCAGTCCAGATTGACCTCGTAATGGTCTTTTCTCGTTCCTTTTTTCCATATCTTTTCGACCATGTTCATATCGAGCAGCGTCCGTACGCTAGTACTCATACTCGTCTTGCTCATTCCCAGCGCCTGGCCCATCTCGTCAAGCGTCATGGACTTGTCCTGAAAAAGCAGGGTGCCATACAAGAGGCCAGTCGACATCGTGATGCCGTACAGATCCAAATTGCGGGCAAGAGTCTCGATCACGCGTTCCTGTGCCTTGTCGAGGATTTTTTCCTGATTGGGTTCCATTTTGAAAAATAGCACTCCTCTGGTCAGATTACCTGAGTAGATTGTACGTTCCCGACTGAAAAAAGTAAATGGAGACATCATACCGTATATACGAGTTATTCTGCGAATACGGTAAGAAAAGTACGTAAAGTTTTTTCTGAACGCTCGAAACGGCGGAATATCGCGATTTAACCAATTTGAGGGAAAACTGCGTCATCTATACAATAAAAAGGGTAAAGCAGGTCCGGATACGGGCAGAAAGTTGGAGGTGACCATATGCCCAAAATACAAGTAGAAAAGCTGACGAAAGTCTTTGGACGCCAGCCCCAGCGCGCCCTGCAAGCCTTGCAGCAAGGGAAGGGGAAACAGGAAATCCTCAAGGAAACAGGTCTGACCGTAGGGGTCAACCAGGCGAGCTTTGAGGTGCAGGCTGGTGAAATTTTTGTCATTATGGGTCTTTCCGGTAGCGGGAAATCCACGCTGGTTCGGCTTTTGAATCGTTTGATCGAGCCGACGGACGGACACATCCTGATCGATGGACAGGATATCGTGCGGATGAACACCGAGGAATTGCAGGAGGTACGCCGCAAGAAGCTCGGGATGGTATTTCAGAAGTTCGCCTTGTTTCCGCACCGGACTGTACTGGAGAATGCCGCGTATGGATTGGAGGTACAGAAGGTCCCGAAAGCAGAGCGCGAGAAAAAAGCGAAGGAGTCCCTTGCGTTGGTGGGGCTTGCCGGTTGGGAAAACAGCTTCCCCGATCAGTTGAGCGGCGGGATGCAGCAACGTGTTGGTCTCGCTCGCGCTCTGGCGAATGATCCAGATGTGCTGTTAATGGATGAGGCGTTCAGTGCGCTCGATCCGTTGATTCGCAAGGACATGCAGGATGAGCTGCTGGAATTGCAAAGCACGATGCAAAAAACCATTATCTTCATTACACATGACCTCGATGAGGCACTGAAAATCGGAGACCGGATCGCATTGATGAAGGACGGAGCTGTGGTTCAGATCGGTTCGCCGGAAGAAATCTTGACCAATCCGGCCAATGAATACGTCGAACGCTTCGTCGAAGATGTGGACCGCTCCAAAATCTTGTCCGCAGAGCATGTCATGAAGCGGGCGGAGACAATTACGCTGGATAAAGGTCCGCGCGTAGCTCTGCAGTTGATGCGGGAGAGAGGGGTTTCGACCCTGTACGTAGTGGATAAACGAAAAATGCTGCTCGGCGTGTTGACGGCAGATGCTGTCAACGAGGCGAAGAACGGCAACTTGACGCTGGAAGATGTCCTGCGAAAAGACGTGCCGACTGTAGGACCGCAAACGCTGTTGAACGAACTGTTTGACCTGGTTGCGTTCTCGAATGTTCCTGTCGCTGTGACGGAAGAACAGGGCAGACTGTTGGGCGTAATCGTCAAAGGATCCGTTCTCGGGGGCTTGGCAGGGAAAGTCAACGCCCAAGATCCCAGCCAGTCGGCAGAGGAAGGGCAGGTGATGGCAGAATGAGCCAACTATTCCCAAAACTGCCGCTCAGTGAGTGGGTAGAAACTGTTGTAGATGTAATGGATGACCGTTTGGGCTTTTTGTTCGACCTGATTTCCGCCGGGATTGGCGGCACTGTCGATTTGTTTCATGCGGTATTGACGGGCTTGCCGTTCTGGCTGCTGCTGATTGTCTTTACACTCCTGGCATTCCGAGCAGGTAAATGGTCAATTGCTCTTTTTACATGTATTGGGCTTCTCTTGATTGAAAATCTCGGGTACTGGGAACATTCGATGCAGACATTGGCGCTCGTTCTGACGGCAGGATTAATCTCCATCGTGATCGGGATACCGGTCGGGATCTGGTGCGCCAGAAAAGACGCGGTGCAAAATGTCATCACGCCGCTGCTGGACTTCATGCAGACCATGCCGGCGTTTGTCTACCTGATTCCGGCGATCTTCTTCTTCGGATTGGGTCAAGTGCCAGGTGTAATCGCGTCGGTAATCTTTGCGATGCCTCCTACGATTCGTCTGACCAACCTGGGGATTCGGCAAGTTCCCGCCGATCTGATTGAGGCTGCAGATGCGTTCGGCTCCACCTATTTTCAAAAACTGATCAAGGTGCAGCTGCCGATCGCCAAATCCACAATGATGGCAGGGATCAACCAAAGCATCATGCTGGCGCTGTCGATGGTCGTGATCGCTTCGATGATCGGGGCGAAGGGACTGGGTGCCGACGTGTATCGGGCAGTAACCCAGATCAAAATCGGGGAAGGCTTCGAGGCTGGACTTGCCATCGTCATTATCGCCATCCTGTTGGATCGCATCACCCAACGTGTAGGAAAGAGAAAAAATGTCTAGGAGGGGTTTTCATGAAAAAGAAACAGATGTGGAAAGGCTTGTCACTGGCACTGGGAATGAGTTTGCTTATGGTAGGATGCTCGAGCGGTACTCCTGCGCCGGAGGGCGGTCAAACGGCTCCTCAAAGCGGTGAAACGGCACAGGGCGGCGTCGGACAACAAGTAGATTACAAAATCGTCGGGATCGACCCGGGTGCCGGCTTGATGAAAGCCACGGAGAAAGTCATCCAAGAGTACGAATTGAAAGACTGGGAGCTGGTAGAGGGCTCTAGTGCAGCCATGACAGCAGCCTTGACACAGGCGTACAAGGATCAAAAGCCGATCATCGTGACAGGCTGGACACCGCACTGGATGTTCTCCAAGTTTGACATGAAGTACCTGGAAGATCCAAAAGGCGTATACGGAGCAGACGAACAGATCCACACCATCGTCCGTAAAGGCTTGAAAGAGGAGCAGCCAAGCGCGTATGCATTCCTCGACAAATTCCATTGGAGCCCAGCCGACATGGAGAAAGTCATGCTGGCAATCACAGACGGTCAGAAGCCCGAGGAAGCCGCTGCTGCCTGGGTAAAAGAAAATGAAGCCATGGTGAACGAATGGGTAGCAGGCATCGAACCCGCTGAAGGCCAAAAACTGACTCTCGCTTATGTAGCTTGGGATTCCGAAATCGCCAGCACCAACGTTGTGAAAGAAGTACTGGAGCAAAAACTGAAGTACAAAGTGGAACTGAGCCAGGTAGAAGCAGGACCGATGTGGATTGGTGTCTCCAATGGGGACGTGGACGGCATGGTAGCTGCATGGTTGCCAACGACTCATGAAGACTACTACCAAAAGCTGGGTGACAAGATTGAAGACCTCGGTCCAAATCTGGAAGGAACCAAGCTGGGTCTGGCTGTACCGACCTACATGGACATCAATTCCATCGAGGACTTGAAAAAATAAGAGTGATCACGCACACCGCCGGACAGGGGACTGCCCTCAGATCCGGCGGTTTTTTTATTTTCCTCTTTATTACGATAGTCATTCATATAATGGTAAAATATAGTAAATTAGTTATGGAAACCCTCTTCTGTTTTTAGGAGAAAAGATACACTTTCGCTCCATGATTCTTCTTATACATCTAGTTTGAAAGGACTGTTTTTGATTGGATTCGCATCTTTCTTTTGAAATGGGAATTACACCCATGTAAAATCAAGGGGGTTTTTGAAAAAATGTAGAATGGAGTTTTCTAATGAGTAAACGGATTTGGCTATCATTTTCTTTGACAATGGTTTTATTGCTTGGATTGGTCGTTCCTGCAGGAGCAGAAGGGGATTACAACTTCATCGAGGGCGGAAATACAGTAGAGATGGAGGGCAAGTTCTCGTTCACGATTCCGGAAAATATGGCCTTCCTCAACAAAGAAGATACAATCAAGCTGGAGCAGGAAATGAAAAATATCCCTACGATGCTGGAAATCGGCAGCGTAGTGCCCTACGAAGAAGACTGGATTGTCTACATGGAATACGAAGAAACCGGTCATATCAAAGACGAAGATCAAAATGAAATCAATGCGGACGAATTGTTGGAAAGCTATAAATTGGGAACCGAGGAAGCCAACGAGCAGCGGGAGCCGCATGAGCAATTTCACGTCGTCGGCTGGAACGTAGCGCCAAACTACAACGCGGCTACACATGAGCTGGAATATTCGATGCTGCTCGAAAATGCGCAAAAAGAGCAATTCCTCAACTATAAGCTGCAGCTGCTGACCCGTACAGGGAACGTCTCTTTTGTCCTGGTGACAGACCTGCCCAATCTGGAGAGAGACAAGAAGACTCTGCGCGAAGTGATTCTCAAGAATTTTACAGTGAAGGAAGGCCATCGTTACGCGGACTTCAATCCTGAGACCGATGAGGTGGCGGAATACGGGCTCAGCGGTCTGATTCTAGGAGGACTCGGACTGGCAGCGGCGAAGAAACTGGGCTTTCTCGCAATCCTTCTCGCTTTCCTGAAAAAGGGCTGGATTTTGATCGTTGTTGTCATTGGGGCACTTCTCAAATTTGGCGGCAAGCTGTTCCGCAAGAAGGCACCTGCGGACAGTCAGCAAGCTGAAACTCTGCCTGACTCAAACAGTGACAATCAAGATCCGAACAACAATGAAAAGCCAACTGCATAAGGCAAAGTAACAACAGTCTGTTTCCTGAGGCAACCGCTCGGGGGACAGGCTGTTTTGATTTGAGGGGAAAATGGTAAGAAAATGCTTGCATGGAAAGGGACGTGCATCGAATAGGATAAAGGAGAGAAGCGGTGACAGGAGGAGAGACGTGGAACAGGTTCTCGATGTGATGGTGATGAAGTACGGGTACCTGGGCATTTTTGGCTCGCTCGCGTTTG
>DASQMM010000690.1:0-4145 GCA_035645495.1 Brevibacillus sp.
CCTCTCCCCGTTTGACGAACCCGGGAATGCCAAGGTAAGCTTATGGTACATACGGAAATGCAAAAGGAGGATGGTACCGGATGGAGGAATTGGAACAAGACCATTGCTGTTCATCTGGGCGTGCTACAGAGCGTTCGGACAAGATCAAATCCAATCTCGTGTCGCGTCTCAATCGGGTGGAAGGACAGATCCGCGGGATTCGTGGGATGGTCGAGAAGGACGTCTACTGCGACGATATTCTCAATCAGATCGCAGCCGTCCAATCCGCGCTGAATGCAGTCGGCAAAATCCTGCTGGAAGGACATATGAAAAGCTGCGTCATCGAACGCATCCAGCAAGGGGACCAAGAGGTCATTGACGAGCTGTTGAAAACCATGAATAAACTGATGAAATAAGCGGCATGAATGGCCTGGCAAAACAATTGCCAACAGGCACAGCTTGTCGTATCATAGGTGCATATATTTATGAAAATAATTATGAAAACCATTTTATAGGGAAAGCGAGGGTGCATGATGCCGGTTACAATCTACGATGTGGCAAGAGAAGCAGGAGTGTCGATGGCGACCGTTTCCCGCGTTGTGAACGGGAACCCGAACGTAAAACCAATGACTCGCAAGAAGGTGCTCGGAGCGATCGAACGCCTGGGCTATCGACCCAATGCCGTTGCACGCGGTCTCGCCAGCAAGAAAACAACAACGGTCGGTGTCATCATCCCGGACATCTCCAGCTTGTTTTTTTCTGAATTGGCGCGGGGGATCGAAGACATCGCGACGATGTACAAGTACAATATCATTCTGTGCAACTCCGACCAGCGTCTGGAAAAGGAACTGCAATTGATCAACACACTCTTGGAAAAACAGGTGGACGGGCTGTTGTTCATGGGAGCGGAGATCAAGGAGGATCACTTGCAAGCCTTGACGAGCACGCAGGTACCTACTGTACTGGCTGCTACACGTGACGCAGACAACAAGCTGCCGTCCGTTACCATCGATCATTTTCAGGCCGCTTATGATGCGACACAGGCATTGGTCCAGCGGGGACACAAGCGGATTGGGATGATTACAGGACCGATGAGCGACCCGCTTGGCGGTTTGATGCGATATGAAGGCTACAAGCAGGCACTGACGGATGCTGGAGTCAAGGTGGAGGAAGAACTGGTCGCCCATGGCAATCTGTTCTATGAATCCGGCTTGTCCCACACCAAAGAGTTCCTCAAGCTCAAACAGCCGCCGACAGCCATTTTCGCCGCCAACGACGAGATGGCGATCGGAGCCATCCACGCGGTGCAGGATTCGGGGCTGCATGTGCCAAACGATGTGGAAGTGATCGGGCATGACAATATCCGTCTGACGGAAATGGTTCGTCCGCGTCTCACCTCCGTCGTGCAGCCGATGTATGATATCGGAGCGGTGGCGATGCGCCTGCTGACAAAATACATGAACAATGAGCCTGTGGAACAGCATGTCGTTTTGCTGCCGCATCGGATCGAGTATCGGGAAAGTACCAAACCCGACCAGGCATAAACATACGGCAGGAAATGGACAGCAAGAGGAGGAAGTTCGATGCGGATCGGAATTATCGGTGCGATGGATGAAGAAATTGCCTTATATATGGAAGGAATGGGTCAACCCGCTGCGACGCAAAAAGCGGGGATCACGTATTACAGCGGAGAGTGGGAAGGGCAGCAGGTGGTCTTGTGCAAGTCCGGCGTAGGAAAAGTGAATGCGGCGGTGACCACGCAAATTCTCATCGACCAGTTCTCCGTGGACCACGTCATTTTTACGGGCGTCGCAGGTGCATTGCATCCTGATTTGAACATTGGGGACATTGTCGTCTCGACGGATTGTCTGCAGCATGACATGGATGTGACCGCGCTCGGCTTTGAGCCAGGACAGATTCCGTACACCGAGCAATGGATCTGGAAAGCAGATCAGAAGCTCACGGAGCAGGCTGTCGAGGCTGGCAAGGCGCTGGAAGCAGGGGTTCAAGTCGTTACCGGCCGCATTTTGTCCGGTGATCAATTTGTCGCCAGCCGGGAAAAAGTAGCAGCCCTCTACGAACAGTTCGGGGCTCACTGCACTGAGATGGAGGGAGCCGCAGTCGCACAGGTTTGTGCGATGAACCATGTTCCGTTCGTCGTGGTTCGCTCCATGTCCGACAAGGCAGACGGTTCGGCTCACGTCAATTTTCTGGAATTTACCAAGCTGGCCTCCGAGCGTTCCTACGCCATCGTGAAAAATATGCTCGCTTCGATCAAACCAGCCGCGGATGTCATCGTTTACTCGACGAAAAACTGTATCGATTGCAATTTGGTCAAGCAATGGCTTACAGCAAAAGGAGTCACGTTTGAAGTGCGGGGCGTCATGACCAGCCGTGCCTACCAGGAGGAGGTAGAGCGCTTTGGCTTCATGGGTGTTCCGGTGACGGTCAAAGGAGAGAAGGCCGTGAAAGGCTATCAGCCGGACGAGCTTGAGGCTTTGATGGGGAGTACCGAGTAAGGCAGAAGGTATGGGAAACAGAAGAAACGTGTAGACAGGCTTTGTTTGCCTGATCTGCACGTTTTTTTGTGTGTTTAGGAAAATATCGCTGAAAAGACTACATGCTTTACTTCTCCTCCTCTATAGCGAGAACCTCCCTTGCTGCTTCTATGAAAGACAAGATGATGGGTGAAAGCCACTTGTCTTTATGCCATAACATCTGTGTATACACGTGCAAGTCCGGAATTTGCCATGGAAGAGCGACAAGTTCGCCCCGTTCAACTTCGGCTTTCGCTACGACTTCAGGAAGAAAGGCAATACCGATTCCCGAAATAGCACATTGTTTAATGGCTTCAGCACTTTGAAACTCTAGATACGTAATACTATCAATGCCCTCTTTCTCAAATGACCGGTCAAACATGGTGCGATAGGGACAACCCTTTTCATTCGTCAGGAACACTTCTCCGTGAAAATCTTCCAGCTCTAGCTCAGTTCGTTGTGCGAGCGGGTGGTCCGGAGCAGCGAAAAGGCGGAATGTCTCTTCCACCAACGGTTCCACGGCAAGTCCGCTCGAGCGAATGGGTTCATCCAGCATAAAGACGACATCTGCGCTTCCCTCAGAGAGGGTATGTTTGAGCTCTTGATTTGGAACGGAACGGAAAATGAGACGCACACCCGGATAACGCGAACGAAACAGGCGAAAGACAACGGGAAGCCGATAGGCACAAATAACCTCATTGGCACTTATCGTCAGGGTGCCGCTTAGATTTTCATTGTCATGCACGACGCTGCGAGCTTCTTCCAATTTGTTTAGCACCCCTTCGATCTGAGTTAAGAAGCGTTTACCCGCAGTTGTGAGAACGAGCTGCTTGCCCAAGCGGTCAAAGAGACGAACACCAAGCTCATCCTCCAATGCTTTTATTTGCATCGTGACGTTGGAGGGGACATAGTTCAGCACTTCCGCAGCCCGACTGAAATTTAACGTTGATGCAACCGTGCGGAACGTAATCAGTTGGCGCAATTCCATCCTATTTCCCCCTTTACCTTTCAATATAATTGAATGTCACTTTGAATATCATTCACTTTTATTGAGATTATCACGGATCTATACTAACAACAAGAAATACATTCTACATGTTTGTGTTTCATTTTGAAGGGAGCGATTACGATGGATTATGAAATTTTTGATTTGGGTGACGTAACCTTGCAATCAGGAGTGATGTTGCCTGGCGCATTTCTTGCTTATAAGACTTATGGAACATTGAATGAAAAGAAAGATAATGTCATCGTCTATCCAACTGCTTTTGGCGACCAGCATGTTCAGAATGAATGGTTGATTGGAAACGGCATGGCACTTGATCCGCAGAAATATTTCATTATCGTGCCCAATCTGCTGGGCAACGGATTATCTTCGTCTCCCAGTAATACGCCTCCCCCATTCGACAGGGGTAATTTTCCGCAGGTAACCATCTATGACAACGTTACATTCCAGCATCGGCTGGTGACCGAAAAATTCGGTATTCAAAAGATTGCTCTCGTACTTGGATGGTCCATGGGAGGCATTCAAGCATTCCAATGGGGGGCAAGTTATCCCGACATGGTGGAACGAATTGCACCTTTCTCCGGAGTTACCAAGACTTGGCCCCATACGTTTGTGGTCCTGGACGG
>DASQMM010000691.1:0-7873 GCA_035645495.1 Brevibacillus sp.
GCCTTTTTCATCCTTTCTCTGCTGACGATTGGCGGCGCAGTGTTTATGATCAGCTTTACCCGTGTCGTGCACATGGTCATTTCGCTCGGAATTACCTTTATTAGCATCGCCGGCCACTTTGTCCTGCTTGGCGCTGAATTCGTCGGTGTTTCGCAAGTCCTCGTATATTCGGGAGCGATCTCGATTCTGATGCTTTTTGGCATCATGTTGACCAAGCATGACGCCAACGACGAGGGGACAGGGAACACGTGGAAGAATCGCTTTGTTCTTGTGTTTGTGGCCGCCCTGTTCGGTCTGCTTTTCTGGGGCATCCAAAATGCGCCGTGGCAGGCACCTGCACCTGAGGCAGCCGAGCAAACGATGAACAATGCCAAGCAGATCGGGATTGAAGTATTCACCAAGTACGTGATTCCGTTCGAACTATTATCTGTGTTGCTGTTGGTCTGTCTCGTCGGAGCGATCATCATGGCGAAAAAGGAGGGGGATCAACAATGATGGTGAGCATTTCCTCCTATTTGATGGTGGCGTTGATCCTGTTCTGCGTGGGCCTGTACGGAGCGCTGACAAAACGTAATGCCGTGATCGTACTGATTTCGATTGAATTGATGCTGAATGCCGTGAATCTCAATCTGGTTGCTTTCTCCAAGTTCGGATTGCATCCCGGTGTGACAGGCCAGATCTTTACCTTGTTTACCATGACCGTTGCGGCAGCTGAAGTGGCGGTCGGCCTGGCGATCTTGATCGCCTTGTACCGAAACAAGGAAACGGTCAACGTAGATGAGATGGACCAGATGAAACGATAAGATGGAGACCTGATAAGGAGGACAAAGATGGATACTCTATTGCACTACGCCTGGCTCATCCCTCTGTTTCCGCTTCTTGCTTTCATCGTGATCGTTTCATTTGGTCGCCAACTGAAAGAAGGGGCAGCCCTGGTCGGCATTGTGCTGACGGGGGTCTCATTCGGGATAGCGCTGTTGACGTTTTGGGAGAGATTCCAGGACGGGGCATCAAACTTCAAATTCAATGTAAGCTGGCTGCAGGTCGGAGATATCGTGATCAGCATGGGATTCGAAGTCAATCAACTGAATGCCATGATGCTCGTGATCGTGACGCTGGTGAGCCTGTTGGTGCAAATCTACTCCAAGGGCTACATGCAAGGGGACGAACGCTTCCCTGTGTTCTACCAGTATCTGGCCCTGTTTACCTTTTCCATGCTCGGGCTGGTGCTTTCGCCCAATCTGTTGCAAGTGTACATTTTCTGGGAACTGGTCGGAGTCTGCTCCTTTCTGCTGGTGGGGTACTACTATTTCAAAAAGGAAGCGAAGGCAGCGGCAAAAAAGGCTTTCATCGTCACCCGTATTGGGGACTTGGGCCTTTTCATCGCAATCTGTCTGTTGTTCTGGTGGACAGGAAGCTTTGAATACACGCAAATCTTTGACAGTGTCGCACTCGGCAAGCTCGAACCATGGATGATTACGCTGGCAGCGATTCTGATCTTCGTCGGAGCAGTCGGAAAATCAGGTCAATTTCCGCTCCACACCTGGTTGCCCGACGCGATGGAAGGTCCGACACCGGTATCTGCACTGATCCACGCGGCGACGATGGTCGCTGCCGGGGTGTATCTCGTGGCAGCTACGTATCCGCTGTTCATCGCCTCGGATACTGCTTTGACGGTTGTCGCGTACGTCGGCGGGTTTACCGCGATTTTTGCTGCATCAATCGGTCTGACCCAGACGGATATCAAACGGGTCTTGGCGTATTCCACGGTAAGTCAGCTCGGGTATATGATGCTGGCTCTGGGGGTTGCTGGAGCAGCGGGCTATGTATCAGGCTCTTTCCATCTGATGACCCACGCTTTCTTTAAAGCGTTGCTCTTCCTGGGAGCAGGAAGTGTCATACATGCGGTACATACGCAGAACGTCTTTGAGATGGGCGGCTTGTGGAAGAAGATGCCGATCACAGCTCTTACTTTCTTGATTGGTTGCCTGGCGATTGCCGGAATCTTTCCGTTTGCGGGCTTCTGGTCCAAAGAGGCGATTCTTGGCGCTGTCTATGGGGCGCATCGCTTCGATCTTTTGTTCATCGCGCTGCTGGCTGCATTCTTCACGGCTTTCTATATGTTCCGTCTGTTCTTCCTGACCTTCGCGGGGGAAGCGCGGGGAAAACATCAGCCGCATGAATCACCTGCTGTGATGACGGGGCCTTTGCTCATTCTCGCGCTTCTGGCGATTGTCGCAGGCTTTATCAACACACCGTACGCCCCGCTCTTATCGGATTGGCTGCTCGCCTCCGATACCGGGAATGCGATCAGCCATATGTTTGGGGATGAGGTAGCACACGCCGCCTCCTGGCTGCAGGTGGTTGCTCTGCTGATTTCCGTACTGGGCATCGTGCTGGCTTATCTGATGTACGTCAAGAAAAAAATCCCTGCAGATACGATCCCGGAGACCTTGCCGTGGCTGTATCAGCTATCCTATCGCAAGTATTACGTAGATGAGATTTATCATGCAGTGATTGTTCGTCCACTCGGATGGATTGGCTTTATCCTGAACGCTTTCGACAAGTACGTCGTCGATGGACTAGTGGGACTGACAGCCAAAATCACGAACGGAATCGGCGCTCTCCACACGAAAGCGCAAAACGGGCAGATTCAATCTTATGGAACAATGGTGTTGTTTGGCCTTCTGGTGCTGATCATCGCCATCAGCTTGACGGTACAAGGGGGTGGGTTCTTTGGATCAGGTCAATAATCTCCTCTTGTCATCGCTTGTCTTTTCACCTGTACTGGCGATCCTGATTCTGGCGTTCATTCCGAACCACCAGGGAGGAGCGATCAAAAAAGTGGGGGTCCTGGGCACCCTGCTCCCGCTGATCTTGTCGCTGTTTTTGTTCGCCTCTTTCAATTACGGGACAGCCAATCTGCAATTTGTAGAAAAGCATGACTGGATTTCCATTCCGATCTCCCAAGATCCGTCCGGAAGTGTCTACTCGCTGGAGATCAATTACGAGCTCGGGGTAGACGGAATCTCGATGCCGTTGCTCGTACTGACGGCGATAATCGGTGTGCTGGCAGCTGTGGCTTCCTGGCAGATCAAGAAACGGTTAAAAGAATTCTTCATCCTGTTCCATGTGCTCTTCATCGGGATGCTAGGAGTCTTTGCCGCAGACAACCTCTTTCTGTTCTTCATTTTCTTCGAGATGACTCTCGTGCCGATGTTCTTTTTGGTGGGAATCTGGGGATATGGTGAAAGGGAAAAAGCGGCGAACAAATTCTTGCTCTACAACGGAATCGGCTCCGGCATCATGCTGTTGGCCTTTATCGTCATCTATCTCGTGACACAGACGATGAATATGGAGCAGATCGCAACCATCTTCTCGACACCACAGCATCCGATCGCGTCGGCTCTCTCGCCAGCTTTGCGTTATGGACTGTTTTTGGCCTTGTTCATCGCATTTGCGATCAAGCTGCCAGTCTTTCCGTTCCATACCTGGATGCTGAAAGTTCACGTGCAAGCGCCGCCGTCCATCGTCATGATCCACTCCGGTATTTTGCTGAAGATGGGGGCATACGGCGTATTGCGGATGGGAATCGGATTTTTCCCTGAGCAGGCGTACCAGTTCTCCACATGGCTGGCCGTGCTGGGGATTATCAACATCCTGTACGGAGCAGTGCTTGCTTTTGTCCAAAAGGATTTGAAAATGGTCCTGGCTTACTCCAGTATCAGCCATATGGGGATTGTCCTGCTCGGATTGGCTGCGATGAACACGATCGGCTTCCAAGGAGCGATGTTCCAGATCGTCTCGCACGGATTTATCTCCGCGCTGCTCTTCTTCCTGATTGGCGTCATCTGGGATCGCACACAGACCTCCATGATTGATGAATTGGGAGGTTTGGCGAAATCAATGCCATTTGTCAGCGGCATTTTGCTGGCCGGGGGTATGGCGTCGTTGGGCCTGCCGGGGATGTCTGGCTTTATCAGCGAATTCTTTGCCTTTTTGGGCTTGTTCGGCAGTCTTCCTGTCCTGGCGGCTGTGGGGGCGTTGGGTATCGTCTTGACGGCAGTCTACCTGCTGCGGGCGATTCTTCGTACGACATTTGGACCGACACCGGACCGTTTTGCACGACTCGCAGACGCACAGCCGATGGAAGTCATCCCGATGATTGTCCTGCTCGGGTTTATCATTCTGATCGGGGTGTATCCGGCTATTTTGGGAAATCCGCTCCAGCAGACCTTGAAAACAATCGTACCCATCGTGACGGGAATAGGAGGGTAAGCCATGGAAGTAAAAGACATCTTCTCATATGACTGGACCTACCTTCTGCCCGAATTCATAATATTAGGCTTTGCAACAGTGCTGTCCCTTTTGGATCTGTTCGCTGGCAAGCGCTTGGGCAAGCACGCGATCGGACTGCTTTCCTTGCTGGGGATCGTGCTGGCTGGAGTCTTTGTCTTCGTCAATATCCAAACGCTGGACCAACCATACAGCTACATGGCAGATATGATTCGCGTCGATGACTACGGCAATGCCTTCAAGCTCTTGTTCCTGGGCGGTACGGCATTCACGATCCTGATCTCGCTGTCCTATATGCAGCAGGGAGAGGTGACGCATAGAAGCGAGTTTTACTACCTTTTGCTCAGCGGGCTATTGGGCGCGATGGTGATGGCTTCTTCCGCCGATTTGATCACGATGTTCGTCGGTTTGGAGCTTTTGTCCCTATCCTCCTATGTGATGGTCGGCTTGCGGAAAAAATCTTTGCAATCGAATGAATCAGCGTTTAAATACGTCGTCTCGGGCGGAATTGCTACAGCCGTCACCCTGTTTGGGATGTCGTACGTATACGGCTTGACGGGCACGACCAACATCTATGAAATCTCGCAACGGTTGGCAGAAGCCGGGATGATGGGCTTTCAGTTTATCATCTACATGGCGTTTACTTTTCTCGCAGTGGGATTGGCGTTTAAAATATCGGCAGCCCCTTACCACATGTGGGCGCCAGACGTATACCAGGGAGCACCGACTCCGATCACGGCATTTTTGGCTGTCGTCTCCAAGGCGGCGGGCTTTGCACTGGTCTTCCGTCTGCTGCTGATCTCTTTCCTGCAGGTGCCTGGCGCAGAAGGTCCCTTCTTTTTCACACAGGGTAGCCTTTTCATCGGCTGGATGGCAGCGGCGTCCATGATACTTGGCAACGTCATGGCCCTCAGACAGACCAACATCAAACGGATGATGGCTTATTCAGGGATCGCTCAAGCCGGTTATCTGCTCGTGCCGTTCGTACCGCCGACGACACTCTTTTTCAGTGAAGTTCTTTTCTATCTCTTCGGCTATCTCTTGGTCAGCTTTGGTGTCTTCGCTGTCATCATGGTCGTGTCGCGAGAACAGAAGACGGAGGATCTGAAAGGTTTCGCCGGCTTGTATCATCGCTCCCCCGTGATGGCGATCTCGATGACGATTTTCATGCTGTCCTTGGCGGGTATTCCGATTACGGCCGGATTCTTCGGGAAGTTCTATCTGTTTATGGGTGCACTCGCGCAGGAAAACTACTGGCTGTCCGCGATCATGATCGTGACCAGCGTAATTTCCTACTACTACTACTTTGGGATCATCCGGCAGATGTACATGCGTGCAGGGGAGAACGAAGCTCTGTTGTCCGCTCCCAAAGGAATATGGGTCTTTATCTTCATCTTGGCGATTGCGACTGTATTCTTCGGTGCTTTCCCAGGATTGGTAACAGACTATATCCAGGCAACGTTCAATCCTTCGTTTGATTTTGGTAATATGTTGCCGACCCGCACACCATAACACTCGTCATGTGAAATAGTTTCAGGTACAATAGGGGGGATGGCCGTAAACAGGCTGTCCCTTTCTTTTTGATAAGGAGGAACCGATTGTGCCGACCGATGTATACGGGTTCTTGAGCATTATCCTGTCCATTATCTTTATTGGATTGAGCTGGTGGGCCTTGCAGTCGATCCGCTTTGAAAAAATTTTGAAAAGGCCAAACGGTGCCCAGGCGAAGCTGCTGCAGATTTTTTTGTCTATCGTCATCGGCTATGAACTGTCCCGTTTTTTCCTCGATTACCTGGGTTGGTCCATGGTATTCGGCAATCTTTTTACCTGATCAGCGAGTTGTCTTTCAATTGTCTGGTATATCCACCCAATTTCATGTGCAAACTGAGAAGTACAAAGAGAGCATGAAAAAGGGGAGCGAGAACAGATGAAAACGTGGTCGCCTTGGTTGTCAATGGTTGCACTCATCGTCGTGGGAAAGGTCTACTGGATGCCGGCGCTGGCAAAAGAACAGGTCGCGGATCATCAGGTCGCAGGTCGATTGCTTGCCATCATCGAAGAGTCGGGAGCGACTGATCTGGAGATTCTCATGCGCAGCCGCGTATCGCTTGGAGAGGTAGAGAGTCCGAAAGCGTTGAAAGAGTTGGCAAACAAGTGGGCGGCAGAGCTGTCAGTCCCAATGGCTGATGTCCCTGTTGCGAGACAAGATCACTTGGTTACGTATCAAGCAAATCTTTTTCAAAACGGCGTTCATATGAATGTCGAACTTACAGGGATTTCCAAAAATGGTACATTCGATACATATCTTGTGTGGCAATTGATTGGAAATCGTAAATCACTACCATATATGGAATCTAAACAAGAACATTTCACAAATGCCTTGTCAAAAGCCGACTTTATTCCGCAATTTAGTACTTGTATTCGCGGAATGTACAATGATAAGATGAGTGTTGATCAACAGGAGGGTAGGATTTTGTCGATTTTTAACGCCCTCCAGGCAAAAGAAAGAGAACGTTTAAAAGATGAGACGGTTGTTAGCATCTCCGGTTATACCGATTGGTGGGACTCGTCCATCATGCTAAACGGTGACAAGATGAATCTGCAAGTGGCGACTCATCTCGATCGTCAGGCAGGTACGCGAATTACCGTAGGTACACCAATCATTACAGTGGAATATTAGCACGCGGAGGGGTACACATTGGATAAAATGATTGTCCGCGGTGGTAAGGCATTGGTAGGAAACGTCAAGGTTTCCGGAGCCAAAAATGCCGTACTCCCTATCATTGCAGCATCGATCCTGGCTGAGAAGGGGACGAGCGTCATCTCGGATGTCCCGGCTCTTGACGATGTCAGAACGATATGCGACCTCTTGAAATCGATGGGAATTTCCCTTACATATGATCATGAAGTGCTGACGATTGACGCTTCGTCGCTGTCAAGTGTAGAAGCCTCCTATGAGCTGGTTCGCAAAATGCGCGCTTCGTTTTTGGTCATGGGCCCCTTGTTGGCGAGAAAAGGACGAGCTCGTGTCGCCTTGCCAGGTGGTTGTGCCATTGGAACGAGACCGATTGATCAGCATCTCAAGGGATTCGAGGCGATGGGAGCCAAGATCGATATCGGCCAAGGGTTCATAGATGCCAGCGTAGAGGGGCGTTTAAAGGGCGCAAAAATCTACCTGGATATCGCCAGTGTCGGGGCAACCGAGAATATCATGATGGCAGCCGCTTTGGCTGAAGGGACAACTGTCATTGAGAATGCGGCCGAGGAGCCGGAAATCGTGGATTTGGCGAACTACCTCAACCGGATGGGAGCCAAGATCCGCGGAGCTGGTACAGGCTCGATTCGCATCGAAGGCGTAGAGTCGCTGAAGGGCTGCACCCATTGCGTCATTCCGGACCGAATTGAAGCAGGTACCTTTATGGTTGCCGCGGCAATTACGGGTGGAGATGTCTTTGTAGAAGGCGCGATTTGCGATCACTTGAAATCCGTTACTGCCAAGCTGCGCGAGATGGGCGTCGAGGTGGATGAACAGGAAAATGGCATTCGCGTGACTCGAAAAGGCAAACTGAAGGCTGTC
>DASQMM010000692.1:0-5137 GCA_035645495.1 Brevibacillus sp.
ATCGGTGCCTGATTTGGCGGCCAAATAACGGCGATATCATTCCTCGTCCCGTAGCTTCCAGCTCCAGTCTTGTCGCCGACCGTCCAGCCTTCTGGGACGGCTGCTCGAATCAGTTCATCCCCGGTCGTATTCCGCTTGAGCCAATCGATGAGAACGTCTTGCTTCTCTGCAGGGAGCACCCCATCCACGGTAAAAGCCTTGAGTGTTGTAGCAAGTGCTTTTGGTGTGCTGGTGTCGCGGATATCTCCAGGAACAGCTTCGTTGAGATCGGTCTCGTATCGTTCCGGCTTTGTAATGTGATCCCCAACCTCTTGCAGTACCGTCTCCAAGCCAACAGGGCCACCTAATTCCTTCAGCAAGAGATTCCCGGCCGTGTTATCGCTGTAGCGAATCGCAGCGTCGCTAATTTCCCGAAGAGTCATTCCCTTTTCCACATGTTTTTCGGTTACCGGGGAATACGTGACCAGATCTTCCTTCTTGTATGTGATCACTTTGTCCAGTTCGTCGAGCGGCTTCTTGAGAAGCAACGCTCCTGCGGCTAATGGTTTGAATGTAGATGTGTAGGCGAACCTCTCGTCAGGTCGATAGGAAACGGTTCTCCCTGTCCCCGTATCGATGGCGTAAATACCTAGTCGGGCATCATATTCCTTTTCCAATTGGCCCAACTGTTGATCAGCATCCACTTCTGTAATCTCCTTCACGACCGTTGCTGCAGATTGGGCATTCGAATCTGCAGCAACCGAGCACCCCGTTAGCGGATACAGGGAGAGCAACAGCAATGGCATCGCTAGTTTTATTTTTTGTGTAAAAATTTTCATGTTGGATAACCTCTTTCTTTGATGTTGTACTTACAGGAAACAGCTTTCGTCATCACCTTCCCGCTTAGTTGGATTACGTTCGTAGTACAGTATTACATGTGTAGTCATCGCGTGTCAACCTCCCCTTATCGAGACATTGACAGGGCATGACTTTTCACAGTTGTGGTAAGATAGGGTTGACTTTTGGGAACAGAAAAGAGGGAAAACGATGAAAAATCGTGAACGATCTGCACAACTGCATGAACAGGCCATGGATGTCATTCTGGGTGGTGTCAACAGCCCATCCCGTTCCTTCAAGGCTGTTGGCGGCGGCGCTCCGGTTTCCATGGAGCGTGCACAGGGCGCTTACTTCTGGGATGTAGACGGCAATCGATACATAGACTATCTGGCAGCATACGGACCGATCATCACAGGTCACGCACATCCGCATGTGACCCAAGCGATTACCGAAGCTGCGGCGAACGGCACGCTGTACGGCACACCTACCCCGTGGGAAATTCAGTTCGCGACGATGATCCGCGAAGCGATTCCCTCGATGGAGCGCATCCGCTTCAACAACTCAGGAACCGAGGCCGTAATGACCTGCATTCGCGTCGCTCGCGCCTACACCAATCGCGTAAAAGTCATCAAATTCGCCGGCTGCTACCACGGTCACTCTGATCTGGTGCTGGTAGCGGCGGGCTCTGGTCCGTCCACGCTGGGTATCCCGGACAGTGCCGGCATCCCGCAAAGCATCGCCAATGAAGTGATTACCGTTCCGTTCAATGATATCGACGCCTTCGCAGAGGCGATCGAAAAATGGGGCAGCGAGACAGCATGCGTCCTCGTGGAGCCTATTGTCGGCAATTTCGGGATTGTTGAGCCAAAGCCCGGTTTTCTCGAGGAAGTAAACCGCCTCACTCATCAAGCCGGGGCACTGGTTGTCTACGACGAGGTCATTACTGCCTTCCGCTTCTGCTACGGCGGCGCACAAAACCTGCTTGGCGTCGAGCCGGATTTGACAGCCTTGGGAAAAATCATTGGCGGCGGTCTGCCGATCGGTGCCTACGGCGGACGCCGGGAGATCATGGAGCAGGTAGCCCCACTCGGCCCTGCTTACCAGGCCGGGACCATGGCAGGCAATCCAGCCTCGATCCGCGCAGGAATCGCTTGCCTGGAGGTTCTGGCGCAGCCTGGCGTCTACGAGGAGTTTGAACGCCTCGGAGCTATGCTGGAACAAGGCATCCGTGCCGCAGCCGAAAAACACGGCGCGCAGATTCAGCTCAACCGCGTCAAAGGCGCTATGGCGGTATACTTTACGGATCAGCCCGTCTACGACTACGACACCGCTCAAAAAGCGGACAGCGAAGTATTCGCCCGCTTCTTCCGCCTTCTGCTCGACGAAGGCATCTGCATTGCACCATCGAAGTATGAAGCCTGGTTTATCACGACCGCTCATAGCGAACAGGACATCGCTGACACGATTGCGGCAGTCGAACGCTGCTTTGCTGCCTTGTAGACAACTGGAAAAGATTTCGCCGGACGAGAGCCGCGGTTGCGGACATACTAGGAATGTTCGTTTTCCATAATTGCGGTTCCGAGGGGGAGCTTTATGTCTAAAGGCGAAAACACCTATCCAAAAGCACCTGAAAAAACGATGGATCCCAAGATGAGTTCCAAAATGATGGAGGTCGTGGGCTTCCAGAATCCGCGAAAAACCGAACATCACAAAACACAAAATCACGACCGCTAAACCGCAAAGACGGACGTACTCACCATCTGGTAAATGGTGGGATACGTCCTCTTTTTTTATTGATTATTCAAGTGTCCTGATCGACAAAAAACATTTTATTAAAAGGGAAGCGCTTTCAGTCACAAAATTGACGTTTCATTTTCTTGTGCGGATTCCTTGTTCGTGTTATTCTGGATTCCTACATTATTTAGAAGTTTCAGAATTCTTTTTGTAGGAGGTGGATGGTCAGCTTCGACTGACCGAAATCATGCTAAACAGAGAAAAAAAAGAAACCATGGAAACCTTTCGCAATTTCCACCATATTGAACACGATAGCTGCGGCATCATCTGTATCGTCGAAAAAAACGGTACGCCGACGCGCCACAACCTCAACGAGACCATCCGCTCTTTGATCCAGATGGAACACCGCTCTGGTTTTATCGATGGCGAAGGTGACGGATGCGGTATTCTGACCGACATCCCGCGTGCACTTTGGGCCGACTATTTGCAAGAGGCAGGTATGGACAGCGCCTTGAGCGTGGATCCGCGCTTTGCGGTTGCCCATTTATTCGTCCCTCGCAAAGGACACGATCCCCAGCAGGTGCAGCAGCAGATACGCACTCTTTTTGCCCAAAACGACATCTCCATCCTGCTGGAGCGTGAACATTGCGTAGATTCGCAGGTGTTAGGCAAAAACGGCAAACGCGATGAGCCAATCTTCTGGCAGCTTGCCCTTTTCGCTCCAGAGGGATTGACGGATGCCGACTACGCCAGCCGCTTGTTTGAGGTTCATACCTCGATCGAATCGGCTTATCATGTCCACGTGGCTTCCTTAAGTCCGTATACAAGCGCCTACAAAGTGATGGGTGCAGCCAATATATTGCCTCTTTACTTCCGTGATTTGGCAGATGAACGCTTCCTCTCCGCAGTAACGATTGGCCACAACCGCTACTCCACCAATACCTTGTCCAACTTTTTCCGCGTTCAGCCGTTTTCATTGCTCGGACACAATGGAGAGATCAATACGATCAGCAAGCTGGAGGAAGAAGCCCAGATGCTGGGCGTGCCGCTCGTCGATGGCGGGAGTGATTCGCAGAACCTGAACCGGACGCTCGAAACGTTTATCCACCGCTATGGCCTCAGCCTGTTTGAAGCGATGGAAGTGGTGTTCCCGCCGATTCACCATGAAATGAAACATCTCCCTGCCCATCTGCAGGATCTCTACGTCTATCTGCGTCAGGCTTGGGGTCATTTTGCCCAGGGTCCTGCGGGTATCGTCTCCCGTCATGCTGACGAATGCGTCTTCAGCGTCGATGCACTCGGTCTGCGTCCACTCTGGATGGTAGAAGGCCCAACCTCTCTCTACTTCTCTTCTGAGCAGGGCGTCATTCTGGCGAAAGAGATGGCGAGTGAGCCCAAATCGCTGGCGCCCGGAGAAAAAGTAGGCGTGCGGCTGCATAAGGGCAAGGATGTCGAAATTATCCTGCATCATCAGCTTCAAGAAATGGTTTACGAGCGTTTTACACAGAAAATCCAGCCAGAAGGTGCCCGTCAGCATCTGCATTATTCCTACAAGCTCGAATCCCTGGCTCCCGAGCCTGATACGGCAGCTCCTACTTCCTCCGTCTACAGTGCATTCGGCTGGGATCGCGAACAGGTGCAATTGGTGGAACAGATGGCTTCCAACGGAGCAGAGCCAATCCGCTCACTGGGTCATGACGGACCGCTTGGAGCACTGTCAAAGGAACGGCAAAATCTGGCTGACTACATGAAGGAAAGCGTTGCCGTCGTAACCAATCCGGCCATCGACCGGGACCGTGAGATGGAGCATTTCTCTACTCGCGTCGTGATCGGTTCTCGCGTGCCTTTGGACAGCCGTGACGGGAGCGGAAAGCGCATGGAGCTTCCTTCCCCGCTGCTCATGGAGGGCAAGTCCTTGCAGGAAGCCGCGAAAAAGCAGGGAACCCACTCGCTGGAGCAAGTCATTCACTATTTCCATAACCATCCGCAAAGCATCGCGATTCTGTCCACGCATTTCACAAAAGAAGACGGCCTTCAGGCAGGTCTGGACAGGCTGCGCGAATCGGCTATACACGCTGTGAAGAACGGAGCCATTCTGCTGATTTTGGATGATACAGAGACCCATCGTGAAGGGAAATACTGGTTTGACCCGTTGCTTGCCGTCAGCATCGTAGATCAAGCGTTGAAAGCGGCATTTGACGAGCAAGGCAGCAGCCTAAGACGCAAGGCAAGCATTCTGTTGCGCAGCGGAGCCATTCGCTCCCTGCATGATCTGGCCCTCTCCATCGGCTCTGGTGCAGACGCGGTCTCCCCATATCTCATGTTTGCGACTGCATTCGCCAAAGACGGGGAAAACTCGGCAATGAATCTGTATTCCGCGCTGAACAAAGGCCTGGAAAAAGTGACCTCCACCATCGGCATTCACGAGCTGCGCGGCTACGGCAAGCTTTTCTCCTCGATCGGTCTGCGCCAGGATGTCGCGCAATCTTTGGGGATCGTCAACTTCTGCGGATCTGAGGAAGCAGGACTTTCCTTCGCGGATCTTGAGTCAGACAGTTGGCAACGCTATCAAGACTACGCCGACGAT
>DASQMM010000693.1:0-5871 GCA_035645495.1 Brevibacillus sp.
CAGGTAGCTGGAGAAAATGAAGTCTCCACGGGGAATCATATAAGCTTTTTCGCTCTTGGTGAACGGCTTGTCCGTCAGAGCCGCATACAGACGGGAATCTGCCTTGGAGTACACCATGGCTTCGATCGTATCGGTAATCATGACGTCATAGGTACCGTTTGCAACCAGCCCCGGGATGTCGAGATTGTTTTCGACAACCGTGACCGTAGCGTCGGTCAGATGCTCACGCACGAACTTTTCGTTGGTTCCGCCCGGATTTACACCAATGCGAACGGATGGCTTGTTGATATCCTCGATGCTCTTGTACTTGTCCTTGTCTTCCGCACGAATCAGCGGAGCCTTTCCGAATTGGATGTAAGGATCTCCCATGTGAGCTGTTTTTTCGCGGTCGGTGTTGCGGGTCACGCCGCCGACGGCAATATCAAACTTGTCCGCCAAGAGATCGTTCATCATCGTCGACCATGAGGTTTGTACAAAGCGCACTTCGACACCCAGGCTTTTCGCAAATTCCTTCATGGCATCGATGTCGTACCCTTCATATTCGTTCGTTTTCGGATTCAAATATGTGAACGGTTTATAGTCCCCGGTCGTACCCACGAGAATGTACCCCCGTGCGATAATGGCGTCCAAACGAGACTCAAACTTTTTGTTTTCTTGTTTTTTGACGGCTTCTGCAGCTGCGGTCGGAACTGGCTGGCTCGTTGCGGCAAACACTCCTGTTCCTGTCATCAGCATAGTAGCAGCGAGCGTGCTCGCCATCATGGTTTTTACGTATTTTTTCATTGGTTTCTCCTCCTGGTTGTGGAAATACATGAATTCTGACAAGCAAACTGCCTCATCCCTTGCATCGCATCCCCCCTTTCAAAAGGGAATGGTCTTACAGTGTGAACTTGCCTACTCCGTGCCGCAGCTCTTCCGCCACCGCGTTCAACCGTTCGGCCGATGCGGCGATGTCCTGAATCGCCTGGAGCTGCTCTGCTGCAGCTTCCACTACGGTCTGAGAATCCTCGGAAGCACGCTTGGCGATATGGTGCATTTCATCTACGGAAGCGCTGACTTGCTGGGAGCCCGCAGACATCTGTTCGGATGCTGCCGACACTTCCAAGATGTGTCCAGCGACGTTGCGGGACGACTCGAGGATATGGTCAAAGATGTTCCGCACTTCCTGGATCAGTTGAATGCCATCCTGCGCATTTTGATTGCTCTCATTCATCACGTCGACCGCATGTCGGGTATCCTGCTGGATTTCTCCGATCAATTGCGCGATTTTGGATGCCGACTCTTCGGACTGGTTCGCCAGTTTTTTTACTTCTCCAGCCACTACGGCGAATCCACGCCCGTGCTCGCCAGCCCGTGCGGCCTCGATCGATGCGTTCAACGCAAGCAAATTGATTTGCGAAGTCAACTGACTGATGGTATCGAGGATTCCCTCAATTTCTTTGGAACGGCCATTCAACCGTTCGATCGCCTCTGTCGCTTTGCTCGTCCCTTCGCCGATGCTGCCCATTTGATGGACGGCTTGCAGTACGACAGCCGTTCCCTGCTCGGCCTGCTGGGCTGCCTCTCGAGCCGATTCAGAGACGTGAGAGGAGGTTTCCGCGATTTTTACGATTCCTGTAGCCATTTCGTTCATGGACAGGGCCACTTCCTGGGAACTGTTCGATTGTGCCTGTGCCCCTTTGGAAATCTGGGCGATGGACGCGCCAATCCGGTTTACGTGTTCGGTCGCATGCTCAATCCCGGCCGAGACTTCCCGCGTAAACAGCAGCACCTGCTCAGACGACAGAGAGACGCCCTCGATCAGGTTCTTCAAGTGGGACACGGTCTGGTTGAAGTCACGAGATAAAACGGCAATCTCGTCTTTTCCTTCCACGGTCACCGTCTCTGTCAGATTGCCTTGTGCCACGATGTTGACTGCTTGATTCAGACGCTGGATCGGTTTGACCAGACGGACTGCAAGGAAATACACCAGCAAAATCCCGATAGCCAATACAGCCAGTGAGATGACAATCAGCTTGATCGACAGCTCATTCACAGGCGCATGCAGCTCTGTGGTCGGAGCCGTAATGAATACGCCCCAGTTCAGTTTGGTGCTGGCAAAAGAGGCAAAGTGGGCGGTATGGTCCTGCTGGTATTGGATGATGCCGTGGCCGCCCTCTTGGATCGCTTCAAACGCCTGTTGCAGCTCGGCAACATTCGCATTCATCACCGACTCCTTCAGGATCAGCTCTTCGTTTGGATGCCAGATATACGTTCCTTTTTTGCTGACCAACAAGGCGTATCCACTTTGGCCGAATGTTTCTTCGGAAACGGTTTTTTGGATTTCGTTGATGGGAATGGTGGAACCAATATAGCCGTACTGGCGATTGTCCTTCATCAACGGTACGATGACGGTCACAATGTTGTTGCCTGTCCGCTGGGAAACTACGGGCTCGGAGACGATGATTTTCCCTTCTCCCTTTCCGGCTTCCTGAAAATGCGGACGGTCAGACGGATTGGTCACCTCTCCTTTGAAGTTGATAACCTTTGTGCCGCTTAAATCATAGGAAAAAAAGAATGTTTCGAACTGCGGGTTTTTCTTCTGGGCTTCCTGGATCAACTTCAGGTCATGGTCGAAGTTGTTATCCCCCGACATGATTTTTCCAATGGTTTCAATAACCCCAATTTTCTCCTGAAAGAAACTGTCGATCCGGATGGAAAGGTTGTTCGCTGCCAATTCCGCTTCTTTGTCCAAGCTGGAAGCCAACAAACTCGAAGAGCTCCAGTAGCTGGCACTGCAAACAATAGCCAAGCTGAAAACCAGGAGCAGGCACATAACGACAATCAACTTTCTTCGCAAGCTAGCTTTCATCGATAATTCGTTCCTCCAATCCTTTGTGCAACAAAAACGACTGCCATCCGACAGACTCCTAAGCTTGTGGTGTGGCAACCTGGCTATCTTAGCAGCAGTCTTACACGTCTGCGCTGCCTTAGACCCGTGGCTTTGCGTCCCTGTCTTTCAACAGGTTTGCCTTTGTCATTTTTTGTCGTTCTCAATATGCAATATGAAAATAGGGCAGCGATGAGCAAGAACGGCTTGACCACCGTTTTTTTTTGTACCCCAATTTCTATAGGCGTAAACATTTTTCATAAAGATGAAAAATTCGGTTTTTTCAAGCAATAAATGCATCATGATAGGGAGTAGTAGCGGAATCATTTAGCAGCGAAGTATAAAAAAGATTGGTGCAATTCCAACAGAGAGGTGTAACATGAAGTGGATAAGGAATGCGATATTGCTAAGGAAGAAAAGGAGTTGTCCCATATGTCTTTTGTCGAGAATAAGGAAACCCTCTTGTTTACCAAGGTAGATAAATCGACGGAGTCCCTTCCCATTTCCTTTGAAGACTGGGAAAGACTGGCGCGTGAACGGGTTCCTGCTGGACCATTTGATTACACGGCTGGAGGTTCTGTGGAGGAGCAGACGCTGGCTGCCAATCGTGCTGCTTTTTCCCGCTGGGCGATTGTGCCTCGAATGCTGCGTGACATGACGAATCGGTCCATGGCCATTACGCTGTTTAACCAACAACTAAAAACCCCTGTCTTGCTGGCGCCAGTAGGCATGCAAGCCATCTCCCACCCGGAAGGAGAGCTGGCGACAGCGCGTGCTGCGGCGGCAGCAGGTGTGCCACTTGTGGTAAGCACGGTCTCCTCCCACTCGATGGAGCAGATCGCAGAGGTAATGGGCGATGCCCCCCGCTGGTATCAGCTCTACTGGTCGACAGATCGTGAAGTGAGTGCCAGTATGGTCAGAAGAGCTGAAGCAGCTGGTTATTCCGCCATCGTCTTGACTGTCGACACCATCATGCTGGGCTGGAAGCGGCGCGATTTTAAAAACGGCTATTCCCCGCTGCGGGAAGGCAAGGGAATGGCGAACTACATCAGCGATCCCGTTTTCTGCTCCCGCCTGCCGGAAGTGACGCCCGAGAATGCGGTAGAGGAAATCCTCCGCACGATTTACACCCCGGCTTTGACCTGGAGCGATATCGATTATTTGCGCGAGCATACCTCCCTGCCGATTCTGGTCAAGGGCATCCTGCATCCTGACGATGCCAAGCTGGCAGTGGAGCACGGGGTGGACGGCATCATTGTTTCCAATCACGGCGGACGTCAGGTGGACGGAGCGATTGCTACCCTGGATGCCCTGCCAGCGATCGCCGAAGTGGTGCAGGGACGGATTCCGGTATTGCTGGACAGCGGAGTTCGGACGGGCCCGGATGTAGTGAAGGCTATTGCGCTCGGGGCGAATGCCGTCCTGATCGGTCGTCCGTTTGTCTATGGGCTGGCAGTGGCCGGGGAAAAAGGCGTGGCCAGTGTAGTGGATACGCTGCTTAATGAATTGGATGTTACATTGGCTCTGTCCGGCTGCGCTTCACTAGCCGACGTGAACCGAAGCATCCTGACACGTCAATAATGATATTGGGAGTCTACAGGGCAGTCGCATGTGGTCGGCGGAAAGGCGGTATAGGATGAATATTCGATTCATGCCGGTGACAAGGGGTAATTGGGAAGAGGCGCTGCTGCTTCGGGTGACCAAGGAGCAGGCGGGGTTTGTGCCGACAGTTGCGGTTTCGTTGGCGAAAGTGTCTATCAAGCCGGACGGGGATCAGGTCGAGTATCTGCCGTTTGCCATTTATGACGGAGACCGCATGGTTGGGTTTATCATGCATGCTTTTGAAGCGGATACACGCGACAGCTTTTGGATCAACGGCTTTCTTATAGATGCTCGTTTTCAAGGGAGGGGATATGGAAAGGCGGCTTTTGCCGCCATGCTCCGCCATATTCGAAAGCGGTCGCCTCACTGCATGGAAATTCGTTTGACTGTGCATCCAGCCAATGCCACAGCGAGAAGACTCTATGAAGGCTTTGGCTTTCGGGATACGGGCAAGCTTTTCGGAGATGAGATGCTGTATCGGCTCCCACTGGAAAAAGAGCAGCCATTCTGCTTGGAGCGTGTAAGTGAGCTGTTCACGACTGAAATCCAGCATCTTGTGACGGAAGCAACCGCAGAGGGGCATCTGTTTATGCAACGGCTTGTCGAAGAATATGAATACGGGCAGAATCGTTTTGACAAGGCTGGCGAAGCGCTGTTTGTCGCACGCTTGGATGAGCGGATCGTGGGAGTCTGCGGGCTCAATCTCGATCCGTACGAGAGAGATCCGGATGTAGGGCGCGTTCGCCATCTCTTTGTAGAACAGTCTGTTCGGAAGATGGGGATTGCCCGAGCTTTGGTCTCAGAGGTGGTCAGGGAGGCTTCAAATCACTACCGGGTACTTTTGCTGCGCACGAGAAATCCTGCAGCCGACCAGTTGTACCGTTCGCTTGGCTTCTCTACCGCTACCGTTTATCACCATGCGACTCACCAAATGCGATTCACAAGATAGAAAAGCAACAAGTAATGATGTGAGGGCCACTCTGAAAAAAGGGTGGCTATTTTGACTTCCAGGAAACTGGTAAAATAAAAAGGAAAACGGATTATCGATTAATTGACCCGGACGGCTACTATATTCGCATCACAGCGAAGCATTAGGGGTGAAAAAATGAAGTATTTGGTTGTATGGCTAGCCATTTCGTTATCCCTATTTGGAGTTTCATCGAGCCATGAGGAAAAGTCAGCAGAGGCTACTCCTGCTTTACAAGAAACAAGAATAATCATACCGCTTCAGTTCGAACCGGTAGTCAATGAAAACGAAAACATCACATTCGTGCAGGGACAGGACAAGGGAGAAATCATAGAGAGAAGGAAGATTGCTGACGGTGAGTTTTTCATCTATAAAAAAGCGAATGATCTGTACGACGAAAGGTATGGAGGGCTCCGGATCGGCGAGAAGCACT
>DASQMM010000694.1:0-26305 GCA_035645495.1 Brevibacillus sp.
AATTGGCCAGGTGCCGAAGGGTCTTGGGTGCAGTTTTCGCTTGGTATTTTTCGGCTGTATCTGTTAAGCTAATAAGTTAGTGGCTGATTCGTGTGAAGGGAAAGCTTGAGGTGAACAATCATGAAATTCGATACGATAGCGGCAGTGGCTACACCAATGGGTGAAGGCGGTATTGCCGTGATCCGGGTAAGCGGTCCCGAGGCGATCGAAGTTGTGGATAAGATCTATAAAGGGAAGCAAAAATTGTCCACTGTGGATACGCATACGATTCATTACGGCCACTTGGTGGATTCGCAGACAGGGGATCTGGTAGAAGAAGTGCTCGTATCGGTAATGAAGGCACCGCGAACGTTTACGCGGGAGGATGTCGTAGAGGTCAACTGCCATGGCGGGATTGTCTCTGTCGAGCGCGTTCTGGAACTGATTCTGGAGCACGGGGCTAGATTGGCAGAGCCCGGCGAATTTACCAAGCGCGCTTTTTTAAATGGTCGTGTGGACCTGTCACAGGCAGAGGCGGTTATTGATTTGATCCGCGCAAAGACGGATCGGGCCATGAAGGTAGCCCTGCATCAGGTGGAGGGAAAATTATCCCGACTCATTCGCAATTTACGCCAGAATTTGATTGAAGCGATGGCACATATAGAGGTAACGTTGGATTATCCCGAGCATGACGTAGAGGAATTTACCCAAAATTTTCTGCGTGAAAAATGCTTGGAGGTAAGAGAAGAAGTAGGCAGGCTGCTGCAGACCGCCAAACAGGGAAAAATTCTGCGGGAAGGCTTGTCTACTGCAATTATCGGCAGGCCTAATGTCGGGAAATCATCGCTATTGAACAGTCTGGTGCAGGAGGAGAAGGCGATCGTCACAGATGTGGCTGGGACTACGCGAGACGTGATTGAAGAATACGTCAATGTGCGCGGAGTTCCGTTGCGATTGATCGATACAGCCGGTATCCGCGAGACAGAAGACGTCGTAGAGAAAATCGGAGTGGAGAAATCCAGGCAGCTTCTGCAAAAGGCTGATCTGGTCTTGCTTGTCGTCAACTACAACGAACCGCTCAGTCCTGATGATTATACAATTTTTGAGACGGCGAAGGGCTTTTCGGTGATCGTCATCGTCAACAAATTCGATCTGCCGCAGAAAATTGACCTGGAAGAGGTCAAGCGGCATTTTCCTGATCAACCGCTGATCATGACATCGGCTAAAATGGAGCAGGGGATTGAATTGCTGGAGAAGGCGATCGCGGATATTTTCTTCGCGGGGCGTGTGCAGCAGGACGATTTGACCTATGTGAGCAATGCACGACATATTCATCTGCTGCGTCAAGCAGAACGGGCGATAGACGATGCATTGGCTGGAATCGACCAGCTCATGCCGGTGGATATGATTCAGATTGATATAAAAAAGGCGTGGGAACTGCTTGGTGAAGTGATCGGAGAAAGCGTCGGCGAAGATCTCATCGACCAGATCTTTTCCCAATTCTGTTTGGGCAAGTAGGCAAGGAAATAAGGAGGATTTACTATGAGTGATGCACCAACCTATGAAGCCGGCTCGTATGACGTGATCGTGATTGGAGCGGGGCATGCTGGTTGTGAAGCGGCTTTGGCATCAGCGCGGATGGGATGCAATACCTTGCTTTTGACCATCAACCTGGATGCAGTCGCTTTTATGCCTTGCAACCCTTCGGTAGGAGGACCTGCCAAAGGACACGTCGTACGGGAGGTAGACGCATTGGGCGGCGAGATGGCGCGCAATACGGACAAAACCCACATCCAGATGCGGATGCTGAACACAGGAAAAGGACCAGCTGTGCATGCCCTGCGTGCGCAAGCGGACAAATTTGCCTATCAGCATGAAATGAAAAAAACAATCGAAAACACGCCTAATCTGCTGTTGCGTCAAGCAATGGTCGAAGAATTGATCGTCAATGACGGAATTTGTGAGGGCGTTTTGACACAGACCGGCGCAATCTATCGTGCGAAGGCCGTTGTGCTGACTACGGGAACCTACCTGCGCGGAAAAATCATTCTGGGCGATTTGCAGTATGAAAGCGGTCCGAACAACATGCGTCCATCGATTCGCCTTGCTTACCATCTCAAAGAGCTGGGCTTTGAATTGAAGCGTTTCAAAACAGGGACGCCACCACGGGTTCACAAGCACAGCGTAGATTTCAGCAAAATGGAAATTCAGCCGGGCGATGATGTTCCGCGTGCTTTTTCCTATGAAACGACTGAATTTATCACCGATCAACTGCCTTGCTGGCTGACGTACACCAACGAAGAAACGCATGGTCTGATCAACAACAACCTGCACCGTGCGCCGATGTATTCCGGAACGATCGAAGGAGCGGGTGCGCGTTACTGCCCATCGATTGAGGATAAGGTCGTACGTTTTAATGACAAGCCTCGCCATCAGATTTTCCTGGAGCCGGAAGGAAGAAATACGGAAGAGATGTACGTACAAGGGTTGTCTACAAGTATGCCCGAAGAGGTGCAGCTCTCGATGCTTCGCTCGCTGGCGGGGATGGAGCAAGTAAAAATGATGCGTCCGGGCTATGCAATCGAGTACGATGCGGTCGATCCTACGCAGCTCTGGCCATCTTTGGAAACAAAAAAGCTTCCTGGCCTCTTTACAGCGGGTCAAATCAACGGTACATCCGGGTACGAGGAAGCGGCGGCCCAAGGTCTGATGGCCGGAATCAACGCTGCCCGAAAAGTACATGACAAACCACCTGTTATTTTGGGACGGGAACAGGCCTATATTGGCGTGTTAATTGACGATCTGGTAACCAAAGGCACCTATGAGCCTTATCGTCTTCTTACTTCCCGTGCTGAGTACCGCTTGTTGTTGCGCCACGATAACGCGGATCTGCGTCTGACGGATATCGGGTACGAAATCGGACTGATCAGCGAAGAGCGCTACCAACGCTTCCTTAAAAAGCGGGAATTAATTGAACAGGAAAAGGAACGTGTCCTCAATACCCGCGTGCGTCCTGATTTGCCGCATGTGCAGGAGGTTTTACGGGAGGCAGGTTCGCCTGAGCTGACAGAAGTGATCGAGCTGGCTCAGTTACTGCGTCGACCGGAACTAAACTATCAGCACATCATCAAAATGGCCCCAGCTCCCATCGAGCTTCCAGAGGAAGTCATGGAGCAGGTAGAGATTCAAATCAAGTACGACGGCTATATTCGCAAATCGCTCCAACAGGTGGAACGAATGAAAAAGATGGAGGAGCGGCGTATACCCGAGGATATCGATTTCCACAAAATTACGGGGATGGCGAAAGAATCGCGTGACAATATGAGTCGCATCCGTCCTTTGAATATCGGGCAAGCAGCGCGTATCTCCGGGGTGAACCCTGCAGATATATCCGTACTGATGATCTATTTGGAGCAGTACAATCGCGTAGGGGCAGCTGATTAAGGAGCGTACGAGATGAAGAGAGAAGAATTTGCCCAGGCGTTGCTCGAGAAAGGAATCGAGCTTTCTGCCAAGCAGTTGGAGCAGTTTGACCAGTATTTTCGCTTGCTGGTGGAATGGAATGAAAAGATGAACCTGACCGGCATCACCGAGGAAGGGCAGGTCTACAACAAGCATTTTTTCGATTCCATCACACCTGCCTTTACCTTTCCGTTTGATCAGGTGGAATCCGCTGTCGATATCGGGGGAGGAGCAGGCTTTCCGAGCATTCCGCTGAAAATCTGCTTTCCTCATCTAAAGATGACGATTATCGACTCGCTGAACAAACGGATGGGATTTTTGCAGCATGTAGCGAACGAACTGGGCTTGGAGCATGTATACCCGGTCCATGGCCGTGCCGAGGATCGCGGCCAGGAGCAAGCGTATCGAGAAGCTTTTCAAGTGGTCGTGGCCCGCGCAGTAGCACGCCTCAATCTGCTTTCAGAGTTTTGCTTGCCGTTTGCTCAGGTAGGCGGTCATTTCATCGCCCTGAAAGGCGCAGAGATTACGCCAGAGCTGAACGAAGCGAAAAAGGCTATAAAAACCCTCGGCGGAAAGACGCGCAAGGTAGAAACCCTCCAGCTGTTGGAGGATGCAGGCGAGCGCAATATCGTCATCATCGAGAAAGTAGACAACACGCCAAAGAACTACCCCAGAAAAGCGGGAGTTCCGGCAAAAAAACCGATCTTGTAATGTAAGGAACAGGGGAGCGGTCCCAGCAGTCAAAAGACTGGGGCCGCTTCTGCTATTGGGGTCTTCCATGAGTATGTTAATAAAAAGAGAGAAGATGAACAGCGTAACCTGAGGTCATGGCAGCAGTGTCAGTAAAAATGCGATTTCAAATTTACGATAAGTTGGAATGAATCATTTCATTAGTCAGAGGTCTGCAAATTGAGGTTCGAATCAATATTGAAACTACAGAACGGGACATCAGCATCTCCATGAGAAACGATCAAAAAAAGCTTGAATATCAGGAGAAAGCTAGTCGAGGAAAAAGGGGAGATAAGCGAAGGTATTTGGGATCTTGACCCAGTCGAAACGGAAAAGGCGGAACACGAATTTAGCGGCCAACCTTGAAACACATCCTCGAAATGGCTGCTTTTGGCCGCGGTTCCGTCTTTGGAGTGGAGACGATCAGGGATGACCCACAGCAAAGATCCCAACTATCCTGGAGCGTTCTCTCCTTTTTCCTCTTCTCCACTATGGCCTGACGTCCACCAACCCAAAATGAAGGCTTGAAAACCAGTCTAAAGAAGCAGGAACAGACGGCATAGATTCTCCTGACAAGTCATATACATACAGATAACTTTCACAAGGTGGCTGTTTGGGGAGATGAAAAAATGCTAGCGATGATCACAGGTTTTTTTCCTCCGGAGCTTCCAGAGATCCTGCTTCGCCTGGTTTTGGCTTTTTTGGCCGGGGCTGTGATGGGATGGGAGCGGGAGCGATTTATCAAGGACGTCAATCGCCAAAGAGGGGCAGGATTTCGGACATATAGCCTCGTTTGTTTTGGTTCTTGTTTGTTTGGACTAGCTTCGATATACGGCTTCTCTTCCAGTGGAGTTAACCATGATCCCGGTCGTGTGGCTGCACAGGTAGTGACGGGAATGGGCTTTTTGGGTGCGGGTGCCATCCTGAAATCTAACGGTTCCGTTAAAGGATTGACGACTGCGGCAGGGATGTGGGTAGCTTCCGCAATCGGTTTGATGTTTAGTGCGGGCATGTACATTTCGGCCATTATTGCATCTTTATTTGCTTATTTGATCCTGGATTTACACAAGCTGTTTCCTCATCTCTTTCGGTCTTCCAAAAATGTTCAAGAGGACGAACATCGATATGAAGAAGACGAGGACAAATGACATAGATGTTTCACGTGAAACGTTCTTTCCTCAGCAGGAATTGGGCGAATTTTGCAGAATACCAAAGAGTAACAAGACGCAATATTCATCGACGAAAACCAAACTTCCATGCTTTCCTGTGTAGACAAGGAATCTCCTATTTTGACCCCAACCACGCCTGTCAACCGAACTCATCATCATACAAAAAAAGCAGGCACAAAAGGTCCTTTTGGAAAATTCAATTTGTACGGATGTTGCAGCTGCGTATGCTGGAGCTTCCGGAGCTTGCAGGAATCGAAAAATAGAAGAGGAAGTTGGCTTAAATCGAGGAGAAAGCGGACGGAACGGTTAGAAGTGGGGGTTTTTTAGTATGGCAGTAAGAGATTCCTTTTCTCGTATCTTTGGCTTGAACGAGAAAACAGACATCGAAGAAATTAGTCAGATACCTGTCGAGGAGATTGTGCCCAATCCCTACCAGCCGCGTACGGTATTTGATGATGAAAAAATTGATGAGCTGTGCCAAACCATTCGTACCCATGGTTTAATTCAGCCGATCGTAGTACGGGTAAGAGACGGTCGCTATGAATTAATCGCTGGTGAACGGCGATTGCGGGCCACAAAAAAATTGGGGATGGAGCGCATTCCTGCGATTATTAAAGAGTTTAACGACGCGCAGACTGCTTCCATCGCGTTAATTGAAAACCTGCAGCGTGAAGGATTGACAGCCATTGAAGAGGCGGTTGCCTATCAAAAGCTGATTGATTTGCACAATTTGACCCAGGAGAGTCTCGCGCAACGTTTGGGAAAAGGCCAGTCGACGGTCGCCAATAAATTGCGTCTTCTCCATCTGCCGCAACCGATTCAAGATGCACTGATGTCTCGACAACTGACAGAACGGCATGCACGCGCCTTGATCCCGCTCAAGGATGATGAGTTGCAGCTCAAAGTGATGCAAGAAATCCTGGATCGTGAATGGAATGTAAAGCAGACGGAAGTCAGAGTCAAACAATTGCTGGAAGCGGGAGAACAACCGAAGGAAAAGGAAGCCAAACCGAGGTGGAAGGCTTTCTCACGGGATGCACGTATCGCGATCAATACAGTACGGCAATCTATTGATATGGTCATGCAGACAGGTTTGCCGGTAGAGACTGACGAAGAGGATCACGAGGAGTTCTATCAATTTACAATCCGAATTCCGAAAAACAAAAGAGAAAAATAAATACATCACGGAAATATCTGCAAATCAGGATGGTGGCGACAAAGCCGCCTTTCTTTTTGACTCTAGTTCGCTATCTTTTATATAGAGGACTATCTTTTTCCAGAAATAAGGGGAGTTAACGGATATTATTTCCAGAAGATTGCATTTTTGTAGAGTGGCCAGCGAAAAAATTCAGTACGGTAGGGCATTAAATCTGGTAACATACATGTATAGAAGGCTTGTAAAGAGGCGTCACGGTTTCTTTCATTTGGAAAGACAAAACAATGAATAGCGGGTCGTTGTTACACGTGCTTTCCTACACGAAAAAAATGAGGTGGAGAAGTTGGGTAAAATCATTGCGGTAGCGAATCAGAAAGGCGGCGTCGGGAAGACAACCACATCCGTAAATCTCAGCGCTTGTCTGGCCGCATTGGGGAAAAAGGTACTGCTGGTTGACATTGATCCACAAGGAAATGCTACCAGTGGAATCGGAGTGAACAAGGCCGATGTGAGGTATTGTATTTATGATGTGTTAATCAATGACATTAGTCCCGTTGATGCCACTTTGCCTACTGAAATCGAGGGTTTGAGGATTATCCCAGCCACAATTCAACTTGCAGGTGCGGAGATCGAGCTGGTACCCACCATTTCACGCGAAGTTCGCTTGAAAAAAGCATTGGAAGTAGTAAAGGACAAGTATGACTTCGTGATTATTGATTGTCCTCCATCGTTGGGTATTTTGACCGTCAATTCCCTGACCGCCGCTGATTCTGTATTGATCCCCATCCAGTGTGAGTACTATGCGTTGGAAGGGCTTAGCCAATTGCTGAATACGATTCGACTGGTTCAGAAGCATCTGAATTCTCAGCTCGCTATTGAAGGTGTTGTACTGACGATGCTTGATGCGCGGACCAATCTCGGTATCCAGGTCATCGAAGAAGTGAAGAAGTATTTTCAGGAGAAAGTATACAAGACGATTATTCCGCGGAATGTTCGTTTGAGCGAAGCGCCATCTCATGGACAAGCCATCATTACGTATGATCCGCGGTCCAGAGGCGCTGAGGTGTATTCCGACTTGGCGAAGGAAGTGGTTGGTGTATGACCAGAGGCTTAGGAAAAGGGCTGAATGCGCTCATCACCTCCAACCTCATCGAGGAAGGGGAAACAATAAAAGAGGTTTCGGTTAGTGACATCCGTCCCAACCCGTACCAGCCCCGTAAGGAGTTTGAACCGGCAGCGATTGAGGAATTAGCTCTGTCTATTTCCGAACATGGCATTATTCAACCCTTGATTGTACGCAAAAGTATCAAGGGCTATGATCTTGTAGCCGGTGAACGCCGCTTGCGAGCAGCTAAATCGGTCGGCTTGAAGCAGGTACCTGTTGTTGTAAAATCCTACACGGATCAGCAGTTGATGGAAATCGCGCTGATCGAAAATCTCCAAAGAGAAAATCTCAATCCATTGGAAGAGGCAGAGGCATACGGTAAACTTATTGCCCATCATTCCTATACGCAAGAGCAATTGGCGAAGAAAATCGGAAAAAGCCGACCGCATGTAGCGAATATGCTTCGCTTGCTGCAATTGCCGGAAAAGATTCGTCAGATGCTGGCGACAGCTACGCTTACGATGGGACATGCCCGCGCATTGCTTTCCGTGGAGAAGGAGAAGCTGCAGCTTGAGCTGGCCAAAGAGGTAATCAACAAAGGTCTTAACGTGCGGCAATTGGAAGAACTGGTGAAACAGCTAAGTGTTTCACGTGAAACAAAAAAGAAAAAACCGATCAAAAGCGAACCGATTCTAATAGAAATGGAAGAGAAGCTGCGCAGCCGCTTCGGTACTTCGGTCAAAATTAAAAAAGGGACGAAACGAGGAAAGATCGAGATCGATTTTTACTCGCCAGAAGATTTGCAGCGCATTCTGGATATCCTGTATATCGAAAAGGGAGAGTAGAGAAGCGATGGCAATCATTTATTTGGACAATGCAGCCTCTACCTGGCCAAAGCCACCTTCTGTGAAAGAGAAGATGGCTGAAGTAATCGAGGAGTTTGCTGCCAATCCAGGCAGGGGTGGACATGCCCTGGCGATGAAGGCAAGCAAGACAGTGTTTCGTACACGTGCGCAATTGTCGCGGTTGTTTGGGATTCAAAACCCGAATGACCTCTTTTTTTATCTCAATGCGACGCAGGCGCTGAATCAAGCGATCAAAGGCTTTCTGAAGGATGGCGACCATGTGGTGTCGACGACGATCGAACACAACTCTGTACGACGTCCTTTGGAATACATGAGCCGCACCAAGCAAATAGAAGTCACCTATGTGGAGCCAAGGGGCGATCAGCTTTTTTATTTGGAAGATTTCGCGCAGGCGATTCGACCCAATACGCGTCTGCTGGCGGTCAGTCACGCTTCCAACCTGACAGGCGTGATTCTGCCGATTGCCGAGCTGGGTCAATTGACGAAGCAGCACGATATCAAATTATTGGTGGACGCATCTCAGACAGCTGGGGTATTACCAATTCACGTAGAAGAGATGAACATTGATATGCTGGCTTTTCCAGGACATAAAGGCTTGTACGGGCCTCAGGGAACCGGGGGACTTTACGTGCATGGAGAAATTGATCTTGAGCCGATGATACATGGAGGAACAGGCAGTCAGTCTGAAGCAATCGAACAGCCAACTACCAGACCGGATCGTTACGAGAGTGGAACAGTCAATACCGTAGGACTGGCTGGGCTGCTGGCAGGTGTCTCGCATGTGATGGAAAAAGGGGTAGAAGCAATCGGACAGCACGAGTGGGAGTTGGTCCGAAAAACCATAGAAGCCCTGCAAAAAATACCTGGCGTAACGGTATACGGTCCAGGAATCGAGACTCAACGGGTAGGGGTCGTTTCTTTTAATATGGCAGGAGTGGACGCTTCGGAGGTCTCGTTTATCCTCGATCAGCAGTATGGCATTGCGACTCGAGCTGGCTTCCATTGCTCTCCGCTGGGACATCAGACCACGGGTACTGAAATGATAGGTGCCGTCCGCGCAAGCTTCGGCATGTACAATACGGAACAAGAGGTAGAGGCGCTGATCGCAGCGGTGGACGAAATCTCGGCTGCTTTCAGATAGAGGTGCATAGGGGGAAGTCACGTGATCTTGTTGGGAACCCTAGTCAATGCTGCAGCAATTATCGTCGGTTCCTTGCTGGGGATTTTGTTGACGCGCATACCAGAATCGATTCGCAAGACCGTCATGCAGGGGATCGGACTGGCTGTCGTCGTATTGGGCTTGAAAATGGCTCTGGGAACAGAGAATATTTTATTGGTAATCGTCAGTATCGTGGTCGGAGCCATCCTAGGGGAATGGATCAGGATTGATCACGGCTTGAATCAAGCAGGGAAATGGCTGGAGAAAAAAGTCGGCGGAGACAAGCAGGGCAGTATTGCGACCGGATTTGTTACAGCTACCTTGGTCTATTGCATCGGAGCAATGGGTGTTTTGGGCGCGATGGACAGCGGTCTGCGCAACAACCACGATATTTTATATACCAAAGCGTTGATAGATGGATTTTCGGCGATTATTTTTACCTCCACGTTGGGGATTGGCGTTTTATTTTCGGCAATCCCGGTCTTGTTGTATCAGGGAGTGATCACCTTGCTCTCCACCCAAATCTACAATCTGGTCAGCGAGAAGATGCTTGATGCAATTCTGCTGGAGGTAACAGCGGTCGGAGGCTTGATGATTATTGCCATCGGGATCAATATCCTGGAGCTGAAAAAAATACAGGTCGCCAACATGCTTCCCGCGTTGATCGTTGCCGCGCTGGGAGTGCCTTTTGTAGACTGGTTATCAGGTATTCTCTAAACGTGATTTACGAAGCTCTCCCCAAATAGGGAGAGCTTTTTACTAGATTTTTTAGAGTAGTCTTATGTAATATTTTTTGATGTTTTATATGACCTATTTGAAATGGAGTAATGCCATAAAAACTCCTTGAGAAACCTGCAAAAGAAGAGCGAGGGGCAGAGTAAAGCTGGCTGAGGAAAAAGGGGGAATAAGCGAAGGTATTTGGGATCTTGACCCAGGCGCAATGGAAAAGGCGGAACATGCCCTTAGTCGGCCAACCCTGATTTACTCCTTGGAGACGGCTGCTTTTGGCCGCGGTTCCGCCTTTGGAATGGAGCCGGCCAGAAATGTCCCACAGCGAAGATCCCAACGATCCTGGAGCGTTTCCCCCTTTTTCCTCATCTCCACTAGGGCCCGACGACCTCCAATTCGAAGAGTTTGTCTCATTCTTTTCAGTCGATAGAAGCCATGCGATAATAAAAAAAGACAGCACACGAAGCGGAGAGGATGATCATGCTCGGATTTATTGTCAATCCAATGGCGGGCAACGGCAAAGGAAATGACATATGGAGGATAATTGAACGCTCTCTAAGGGGCTCAGGAGCCGTTTATCAGATGAGGAAGACATCGGGAATGGGGGAAGCTCAAAAACTGGCTGTAGAGTTGATTCAAAAAGAGGGAGTAACGAAAATCATTGCTGTTGGAGGAGACGGAACCGTTCATGAGGTGCTGAATGGAGTTCAGCAGTCGGGACGAGCGTGTTTATTTGGCGTAATACCAGCGGGCTCGGGAAATGATTATGCCAAGGGACATGGTATATCGATAGAGCCGGTCGTGGCATTGGAACAAATCCTGCGGGAGGAAAAGAAAAAAATTATCGATCTGCTGCGGATCAACGGGAGAGTGGCAGTCAATGTAGTTGGGGCCGGGTTTGATGCGCAGGTGGCAAAAACCACGAACGAAGCTTCCTACAAAGGTTGGTTAAATAAAGGTGGATTGGGCAAAGTGGCCTATATCTTGTCTGTATTGCGGGTCATCTGTTCCTTTCAGCCTACAGATGTGACCCTGGTTGTGGATGGACAGAAGTATCGACTTCAAAAAGTCTGGCTGATAGCGATTGCCAACATTCCTAATTTCGGGGGAGGCATGCTGATTTGTCCGGGAGCGGTGCCGAATGATGGCGTAGCGGAAATCTGTGTAGTGAGCAACGTCAATCGGTGGCAATTGCTTCGGGCTTTTCCGTTGATCTTTACCGGCTCTCACGTAAAGCATCCAGGCGTTCGTTTTTTTAGAGGTCAGCACATCCGGCTGGACTCGCAAACGCCGTTGTTCGTACAAGCAGATGGTGAAGTGATTGCCCATACGCCTTTTACCGTGGAGATGGTGCCCAGCTGTCAAGCGATTTGCGGATAGGATCTGCTACATCTCATGCAGCACATTTCCCAGCCGGTTCTCGCCAGAAGAGAGGAATGAGGCTTTGGAGAGACCGGAAGCGATAATTTCAGCCATCTTCATGACAACGGCAAGACGCGTATTTTGCAAGACAAAATACTCCATGAAGCCTCCAACGTTCACGATGCCCGTGATGTGAAAGGTTCCGACAGAGGGAAGTTCTTTTTTGACGCCAGCGCCAGGCTTGAGCGGGCCATTGGCTACATTGATGTTGCCGACATTGGAAAACTGACCGAGACAGGCATCGATGGCAATGATCGTCGATGTCGGATGTGCGTTTTGGATCTGCTCCATTTTTTCATTCAGATTCATAGCATGGACTGGCTCTTCCAAAGTCCCATAGACCTGCAGGCGATGGGAGGGAAGCTCGTGCAATTTGGTGCCGACCAAAGGGCCAAGGGCATCTCCAGTCGAGCGGTCAGTCCCGATGCAGACGATTACAATTTCGTCGTTGTATTCCGTCAACCGCAACCTTTGTGCAAGATGTTGGGCCAGATGATCAGCGGCGTTTTCACTGCGATATTCCACTTTGAAAGGTGGCAAAAAACATGGGTGATCCTGTTCGCGTGTATTCATGTATGGCTACCTCCACTCTTGCGGTTTTGATCAAAAATGATATTGCCGTGCAAAGGCGCGCTTGGTGTGGGTTGGTATAGGCTTGGCTGCAAAGCAAAGATTTCTTCTACAGTATTCAAAGTATAGGAGCAAAATGCCATTTTCATACCCGCTAATGGGAAGGTTATGCCAGTTGTGAAAAATCAGCGAAACTGGCGTGAGAAAACCTGAACAGGTACAATAGGAATACCATTCTGACCATAGGATTGCGGAAGTCTGAGGGGAAGCAGATGGGTGGGAGTCGCAGCAGGATGTGCTCCATGTCAGTCACTTGATTGCGAGGATATTTTCACCAGTTCCCGGACGCAACCAAGTCGATGTAAACTGGTGAGTGGAAGAGGTGATTCAGGTGGAACAAAAGAATTTTTTTGGCAGTTTATATGACAAAGTGTATCAATACGTAACCGATACGGAGATGTGGATCGATTTTGGACTGATTGTCCTGAAAATCATCGCGATTCTGATCTTGTCCCGCATCCTGGTATCGATCGTTCAGGCTGCAGTCAATCAGGTTTTTCGCCATCGAAAAGGGGCCAAGCTCCAGCTGGAGCAGCGGCGCGTAGATACCATGCGCGTACTGGTCAACAATGTCGTTCAATACACGATTTACTTCTTGGCATTGCTGATGGTTTTGCAACAAATGGGGATCGACCTGCGCCCTGTATTGGTCAGTGCGGGTGTTCTTGGTCTGGCAGTTGGATTTGGAGCGCAAAGTCTGGTGCGTGACGTGATCACCGGCTTTTTCATCATTTTTGAAGATCAGTTCGCGGTTGGGGATTTTGTCACAATCAACAACATGACTGGTACCGTTCAGGAAATCGGGTTGCGGATTACCCGCATTCGAAGCTGGACGGGAGAGGTATTTATCTTTCCGAACGGGACGATTAATCAGGTGACGAATTTTTCACTTGCCAATACACTGGCTGTGATCGACATATCGGTAGCGTATGAAGAAGATCTCAAGCAAGTGGAAGGAATCTTGCAGGATGTTCTCAAGAAGGCCAAAGAGGAGTTGACCGACATTGTGGCAGAGCCGCAAATTCTCGGCGTACAGGCTCTTGGTCCATCAGAAGTGGTCATGCGGATCACGGCTGAGTGCAAGCCGAATACGCATCACGGGGTCAGCCGTAACATGCGCGCGATGATTCGAACGGAATTCACGAGACTGGGTATCCAGATTCCGTACCAAAAAATCGTCGCGATGCCTGTCAAAGGACAGGAATACGCAGGAGGGAGAGGGCAATAGATGGAACGGAAGCAATTCGGTCTGGGTGATGTCGTACAGATGAAAAAAGCACATCCCTGTGGGACCAATGCTTGGAAAGTGATCCGCATGGGGATGGATATTCGGATTAAGTGCACAGGCTGTGAGCATAGTGTCATGATTCCAAGACTTGAATTTGAACGGAAGCTGAAAAAGATCCTGGTCAAGGCGCCGGAAGATACGCCCTAATCCTTTGAAAACTTATTTGTTGCCCCCGTCTGTCTTTTTTTACAATGCCCCTAACGGTGATCTCGACTAAAATGCAAGAGATCTCGCCGGTTAAAGGGAGGGGTAACATGGGTACCTGGAGCAGGAAATGGTTGCACGCAGCATGCGTAGTTGTTCTTTTGTTATTTAGCTTTTGCAACCCAGAGTATGCACAAGGCAAGAGTCCGCAACAATGGAATGTCAGTATCTTGCCAGCTAATGGGGAAAAAGAGGTAGCGGCAGATACACTGATTGTCTTGAAATTTTCTGAGCAGATCTTGTTGAAAGGGAAAAAAGCGTTGACTGACAAGTCTGTACACACATTGGTACAATTGCGTGATCAAAAGAACAAAAACGTAAAGTTTACAGCAAAGTGGGATAAAAACAATCGGACCATTTTGGTTGATCCGGAGGGCAATCTGGAGGAAGGACAGTCCTATACAATCACGTTACTGGATAAAAAGCTTGTCAATGCCGCTGGTGTTCTCAATCCAAAGGTAACGCACTCGTTTACCACCAAAAAGGCAGTGGATCGAATAGCGCCACAAGCCGTCATTTTACCAGGACATGGCGCGAAAAAGGTGAATGTGAAGGAAAAAATCACGCTGCAGTTCGTGGAAGATGTTCGATTGGCCATTGGAGAGGCATTAGTCAGCAAAAACGCCGGTTCTCTAGTACGGATAACGGACGGCAAAGGCCAATCAGTAGCCTACACGGCTACTTGGAACAAAAGCAAGCGTACATTGACTGTGAAGCCCAAGGGCGGCAAATGGCTCCCGAATACGACCTACCGGATCTATCTGATTCCTGGGAAAGTGAAGGATATGGCCGATAACCGCAATTCTGCCCAGAGCTCACAATTTTCCACTGGATCAAAATAAAAAAGATAAAAAAAGGATGCGTGCCGTTTGTTTGGGCGTGCATCCTTTTTTAGTTGTACTATCACAGGTGGGACCGCCATTAGATAGTACGGGGAGATATGGCTGATCACGGCCGATTTGGCTAAACGGTCAGCAGATCTGTTTCAACATTGATCGAGAGGAGGGAAGCCCGGCTCCCAGATCCCAGTGAGAGAAACGTTCCGCTCGTCGCGGTTTGCTAAACGGTGATTCGATCGTGATTCATCAAGTCATGTAGATTGTGAAGGCAAAGCGGTTTTGCTTTCCTTCAGATAGGCTGGATCGCAGCGGGATGATTAATCGCAGTCACAACCAACGATTACGAGCAGGATGAAGAGAACCAAAATCAGCGCGAAGTCGTCGAAGCCGTTAAAGATACCCACTTGCTAACACCTCCTACCCTAGATTCAATACCTATGCTATGTCAGAACAGGGAAAGGGGTATGGGCGGGTGTCACGATTTTGCGGAAAATAAGTTATTCACAAAATATCCACAGAAAATGTGGACAACTTTGCGCACGAAAATGGGATGAGGAAAGAATGAGGGAGGCCAAACAGAGGAGGTTGTCAAGGTTGTCCACAGTTTTATCCACAATACATAGGGAACCTCTGGATAAAATGACAGTACTTAATGAATTTTTAGAATTTTTTATGAATCAAGCAGGAATTTTCGATTGGTAAAGATAATTATTATAACAATAATTGGCAATGATAATCCGGAAAGGGGAGATTTGTTTTGAAGAAACATGTTTTTGCTTCTATTACAGCCATTGCTATTGCTTTATCGACTGTGTCCGGTCCATTCATTCCCTACAGTTCGCCGGCGGTAGCATTTGCAGCAGAGGTTGCGCCGGTTTACAAAACTCGGGCCGAAATACCCGACCAATATAAATGGAAGCTGGATCACATTTATGCCAGTGTCAGCGATTGGGAAAAGGACGTAGCCAAAGTCGAAGAGATGGCCAAGGCTTTTACCAAGCATCAAGGCAAGCTGGGGAATTCAGCGGCGTCCATGCTGAAGGCATTTGAAGATTATGAAGCGATGATGCGCATCAATGACAAGGCGTATGTCTATGCCAATATGGCCCTGGATGTAAACTCTGCGAACTCCGATCTGCAGGATCTAGCTGACCGTGCCGAAAAAATGTACACCTTGGTCTCCGAGAAAACATCCTGGATCCAACCTGAGATGGTATCAATTCCAGACGCCAAAATGAAAAGCTTGCTGGGAGACAAGAGCCTTGCGCCATATAAGCTGGTGATTGAAGACATGCTGCGCACCAAGCCGCATTCGCTCTCGAAAGAAATGGAGGAGCTGCTGGCGAAGTCATCTCCTTTGGCTAGTTCACCTACCAACATTTACGGGATGCTTTCCAAAGATGTAAGATTCCCGAAAATCAAGGATGAGAAGGGGCAGGAGGTACAGCTTACACGCGCCAATTTCATCTCATATATGGAAAGCAAGGATCAACGGGTGAGACAGGAAGCTTTTAAAGCGTACTACAGCTCGCTTTTGAATTTCCAGGATACCTTTGCTCAGACGTTGGCAGCGAAGGTGAAAGCAGACAATTTTTATGCAAGCGTGCGCAATTATGACTCTGCGCTTGAAGCCAGCCTGACACCCAACAATATTCCGACCAAAGTGTATGATGAACTGATTGAGACGGTAAACGACAACCTGCCGCTGCTGCATCGCTACATTTCTCTGAAGAAAAAGATGCTTGGGGTAGATGAGCTGCATATGTACGACATCTACGTGCCAATCGTGGAGTCGGACGATAAGTACATTCCTTTTGAGGAAGGCAAGAAAATGGTCGTAAACGGCCTGAAAGCGATGGGCGATGACTATGTGTCCGTCCTGGCTGACGGGTTGGAAGCGGGATGGGTAGACGTGTATTCAACAGATGACAAGCGCTCCGGGGCTTATCAATGGGGAGCTTATGACACGCATCCGTATGTGCTGCTCAACTACCAGGGAACCCTGGACGACGTGTATACCATTGCCCATGAGATGGGGCATGCGATGCAGTCGTACTATACGAACAAGAATCAGCCGTACATCACTTCGGACTACCCGACCTTCACGGCTGAAGTCGCATCTACCATGAACGAAACCCTTCTCTTCAAGAGTATGTACGCGGAGGCGAAAACCAAGGAAGAGAAGATGTACTTGCTCAATCACTATCTGGAAAACTTCCGCTCCACGCTCTTCCGCCAAACCCAGTTCGCAGAGTTTGAGAAAGCGATCCACGACCGCGAGCAGGCTGGAGAGTCGCTCAACGCAGAGGCGATCAAGAAGATCTACCATGACATCAACAAAAAGTACTATGGCAAAGATATGGTTTCCGACGATGAGATCGCAATGGAGTGGGCGCGTGTATCTCACTTCTTCAACTACCAATACTACGTCTATCAGTACTCGACCAGCTTCGCTGCCGCTCAGGCGCTGGCTAAGCAAGTAATGGACGAAGGAAAACCTGCTGTAGATCGCATTCGCACCAACTTCTTGGAGGCGGGCAATTCCGCACCGCCGATCGAGGTGCTGAAAGCAGCAGGGGTAGACATGTCTACTTCCAAGCCAATCGAGCAAGCAATGGAGATTTTTGAAGAGACGCTGAACGAGCTAGAAAAGCTGGTAAACGAGAAATAAAGAAGCAAACGATAGAAGGGGCGATCCCAATAGTCGTATGACTGTGGGATTGCCCCTTTTTTCTGCTAGGCTTCACGTTTAGTAAGCGATCCCGACGCGCGTATGAAGATGCTCTCGCGAGAATACCTGCTGATATAAGCAATCGGCCGTGTCAGCTACAGAGATTTGTGTTCCATTTTCCGGCAAATAATGAGCCTCGATACGGTAGTTGCCGAGTCGTTCCCCATCGGGCAGATAGGTGGGACATACAATCGTCCAGTCCAATCCGGATTGCTCAAGCAGCGTATACGCCCGGTGATGTTCTTCGGCAGCCCGCGTCAATGTCCGCTTCGATTCGCTGGATTGGTAGCGCAAGAGATCCGGCGAGATCCTGCTTTGCAAAATACCGGCCGTTCCTACGGTTACGATGCGCGAGACGCCTGTTTTTTTCATCGCAGCGATCACCAGCGGCATTCCCTGGGACAAGGTATCTGCTCCGTCCGTACTCAAAGCGCTCACGACAACATCTACACCCAGCATGGCAGCCTCGATATCCGCCGCATTCAATACATTCCCTACTGCTACATGCAAGCGGTCTTGATCCAAAACGGCAAGCTTGTCCCGATTGCGAACGAACGCCGTCACCTGATGACCATCCCGCAGAGCATGTCTCAACACCTCGCTGCCGACTCGGCCCGTAGCGCCGAGGATAAGCAAGTTCATGAAAAGCACTCCTTTTTCATCTCAACTGCCTCCCAGTCTACCATTCCTTTTTTTGTCCTACCAGCTTGCGCTACAGTGGTTGACAAAGGGGGACGGATCGATTCGCGTTGGGCGGGAAGGATAAAAAGTTGCCACAAGGAGACAATTGTATTCTCAAAAGCAAATCTATATACTGAAAAGGATGTCAGGAAGAGTATAAGGAGTGTATATAGATGGGTGCATCTTGTGGGATTGTTGGTCTGCCTAACGTAGGTAAATCGACACTGTTTAACGCTATTACGCAAGCAGGTGCAGAATCGGCCAACTATCCGTTCTGTACGATCGATCCGAACGTCGGGATCGTGGAAGTACCAGACCCAAGATTGGCCAAACTGACGGAAATCGTCGTGCCCAATAAAGTGGTTCCGACGGCTTTTGAATTCGTAGATATTGCTGGTCTGGTAAAAGGAGCGAGCAAAGGGGAAGGGCTGGGCAACCAGTTCCTCGGTCACATTCGCGAAGTAGATGCGATTGCTCATGTGGTTCGCTGCTTTGAAGATGAAAATATTACGCACGTATCCGGTCGTGTTGATCCGCTGAGCGACATCGAGACAATTAATCTGGAATTGATTTTTGCTGACCTCGACTCTGTAGAGCGCCGCATCGAGCGGATCGCACGCAAGGTGAAGGCAGGCGACAAGGAGTCCAAACAAGAGCTGGATGTTCTGGAAAAGCTGAAAGCGGCTTTTGAGGAAGGCCAGTCCGCACGCAGCGTAGAGCTGGATGATGAAGAACGCAAATGGGTGCGTGATTTGCACCTGCTGACCATCAAACCGATGCTGTACGTGTGTAACGTGGCCGAGGATGGCATCACGGACGCTGACCAGAACCCGCATGTGCAGACCGTACGCGAACACGCGGCTGCCGAAGGGGCGCAGGTGGTCGTGATCAGCGCCAAGGTAGAAGCGGAGATCGCCGAGCTGGATGGCGAGGACAAGGAAATGTTCCTGGAAGAGCTGGGGCTGGCTGAGTCCGGTCTGGATCGTCTGATTCGCGCAGCCTACGAATTGCTTGGTCTGGTTACGTACTTTACGGCAGGTGTGCAGGAAGTGCGCGCCTGGACGATTCGCCGTGGGACCAAGGCTCCGGGTGCGGCGGGTGTCATTCATACCGATTTCGAGCGCGGCTTCATCCGTGCCGAAGTCATTGCGTATGACGATTTGATCGAAGCAGGGTCGGTAGCGGCTGCCCGTGAACGCGGGAAGTACCGTCTGGAAGGAAAAGAGTACGTTGTCGCGGATGGAGATGTCATGCATTTCCGGTTTAATGTATAGACTTTCGTCTTGATTCAGGTATTTCGCTTTGCTATAATCTAATAATGCGAGTAGTTATAGAGTGCATTTATCTGCGTTCAATCAGCACTCGCTCCTTGCCCGATACGGGCCGTTAAAGTCCATAAGGAGGTGGAAAAGGTATGCGTCAATACGAAGTAATGTACGTGTTGCGTCCAGACCTTGAAGAAGAAAAAGTGAAATCCAATGTGGCTCGTTACAGCGAAGTTGTAACTAACTACGGTGGCGAAATCACCAAACTTCAAGAAATGGGCAAGCGTCGTCTTGCGTATGAGATTCAAAAGTTCCGTGAAGGTTATTACGTTTTGATGAACTTCAAAGCAAATCCTGATGCTGTTGCGGAAGCAGAGCGTCTCATGAAAATTAACGACGACGTTATCCGCTTCATGTTCGTTCGTGAAGAGAAGTAATTGTCGTCTCGGTCAGAGGGGGACCCAAGATGAATAAAGTTATTCTCATCGGCAACCTGACGAAAGATCCGGAACTTCGCTACACGCCAAATGGCGTTGCCGTTACTACTTTTACCGTGGCTATCAATCGTCCGCGCACCAATCAAGCGGGAGAGCGTGAAGCCGACTTCATCAATATTGTCGCGTGGCAAAAACTTGCCGATCTTTGTGCAACGTATTTGCGCAAAGGCAGACAAGCTGCTATCGAGGGACGCCTGCAAACGCGCTCCTATGACAATAAAGAAGGAAAACGGGTATACGTAACGGAAGTCGTTGCGGAAAACGTCCAGTTTTTGGGCGGCAAAGGCAATGAAAGTGGAGAGAATGCCGGATACGATCCAGGTCCTGGTTTTGGCGGCGGCAACAGACCGTCTCCGCAGAGAAATGATGATCCATTTGGTGACCCCTTCGCGAGTGCTGGCAAGCCGATTAACATCTCAGATGATGATTTGCCGTTCTAAGATCGTATAAACTTCACTTTTCCTAAGAAGGAGGAACTCAAATGGCACGCAAAGGACGTCCTAATAAACGTCGTAAAGTTTGCTTTTTCAAAGTGAACAAAATCAAGCACATCGACTATAAAGATGTAGACTTGCTCAAAAAATTCATCAGCGAGCGCGGAAAAATCCTGCCTCGCCGTGTGACAGGTACTTCCGCGAAGTACCAACGTGCTCTGACTGTAGCGATCAAACGCTCTCGTCAAGTTGCGCTTCTGCCGTACACGACTGAATAGTTCACAGGTTATTAAAAGGGGGACACAATTGCGTGGCCCTCTTTTTTCCATATCGTTTTTCATGCTGGAAAGTACATGTCGCGAACAATCGAGTTTCATCAAAGAGGTGCTGATATGCCTTCGAAAACCAAGCAATTGGCAGAAAACGCCCTAATGCTGGGGGTCGCACTGGTATTTTTGTTTCTCAGTACATATACCGTACTCGGTGTAGTTACTGTTTTTCTGATTCCGCTGCCATTTTTGCTCCTGGGCCTGCGCAGCAGTATATCCAATATGGTCTGGGTTACTCTTGCCTTTACAGTAATGGGTATGTTGATTGCGGATATTACCTCTGCAGTCATTGCTTTGATCTCCGCTGCACTGGGCGCTGTCATGGGGATCATGTATTCCAAAAAAGGAAAGGCCCTTCCTGCCATCGTAGCAGGGGCTGCCGTTGTTTTTTTGGGGTACGTGCTAATGCTTGTGATCTTGACATTTGTCATGAAAATTAACTTCCAAGATATCTTAAAACAAGCCGAACAATATCGTCCCGAAATCATGCCTGTGGAGCAATACAAATCGTACACAGAGCTATTCATGATGATTTTGCCCGGGGTATTTGTCACCTCCAGCTTTGTGCAGAGCATGATTACGCATGGATTGGGGCGGTTGATCGGGAAGCGTTTGAAAAGACCAGTTCCAGCCTTGATGCCCATTCGGCAATGGAGTTTTCCAAGATCCTTGCTGTACTATTATTTTATCGCGATGATCGGCATCCTGGTTTTTAGCGTGAACTTGAAAGGAACATTCTGGGAGAGTGCGTTGTACAACGTCAAAATGATCCTGGATATCGTCTTTTTTTTGCAGGGACTAAGCTTTTGTCTCTTTGCAGCAGACTTATACGGATGGAAAAGAATGACTCCAGTGCTTATTGTCTCTCTATTTATTTTTCCGTTCTTAAGCACTATACTGAGTCTAATAGGCATCTTTGATTTGGGAATACGTTTGCGAGACAAGCTGGAAACAAGAGTGAAGAGGGGCTGAGGAAATGCCCAAATTCCTGTTAAAGCGTTGGTACGGGATGCATATGATCCTGGCACTTAGCTTTAGCTTTCTGTTGTTGGGAATCTTGTCCCTGCATCACTGGATGTACGGGGCGATTGGCATTGTGTGCTTGATTGGTCTGGTGATCTATGCCCTTCAAGCCGAAAAAGGATTTCAAAGAGACCTGCGTCTCTACCTGGCCACGGTCGCACACCGGGTCAAAAAGGCGGGAGAAGGGGTCATATCCGAATTGCCGATCGGGATTCTTCTATACAACGAGGAAAAGGCAATCGAGTGGGTAAATCCGTATATGACTGAAATGTCCGGTCATGAATTGCTGATCGGAAAAAGTCTTACGGAGGTATTCCCCCAACTAAACTGGAAACCAGAGCAAAAAAGGATCGAATTCACCTATAACGAACGGGTCTATGAAGTATTCATTCGTTCCGAGGAACATCTTCTTTATTTCAGGGACATTACCGAGCATAAGGAACTGACCAACCGTTACCATCGGGAGCGGGCAGCCCTTGCCATCATCCATTTGGACAATTTGGATGAGATTGGGCAAGTGATGGATGAACAAAGCCGTACGCTGCTGTCCACTAGCGTGGCTGGTGTGATTACAGATTGGGCCAACAAGCATCGCATCTACTTGCGCCGCATCTCATCAGACAAATTCCTGGCGTTGATGGAACGAGAAACGCTGGATAAGCTGGAAGAGACACGATTTGATATTTTGGACGTTGTAAGGGAAATGACTGCCGACAACAAAATTCCGATCACGCTTAGTATCGGGGTTGGGGCAGTTGCCACTACGTATACAGAGCTGGGACAGATGGCCCAGTCCAGTTTGGACATTGCGCTTGGACGTGGCGGAGACCAGGCTGCTGTGAAGATCGGCAACAAACTGACTTTCTACGGCGGCAAGTCAAATGCCGTGGAAAAACGGACGCGCGTCCGCGCGCGCGTCATCGCTCATGCCCTGCGTGACCTGATCCATGAGGCAGAGCATGTGATCGTGATGGGGCACAAGCAGCCGGATATGGACTCTGTGGGAGCTTCTTTGGGTGTCCTCAAGGCAGTACAGGTGCATAACAAGCAAGCCTATATCGTCATGGATGAAGGCAATCACTCAGTCGAGCGATTGATGCGGGAGATCTACGCCAACGAGGAATTGGCGGAATCATTCATTACGCCGGAGCAGGCAATTCGTCTGGTAACGGGACGCACGTTGCTCGTCGTCGTCGATACCCATCGTCCGTCACTGGTGATTGAGCCAAGGCTTTTGGGCGAGACCAGCCGCGTGGTGGTGATCGACCACCATCGCCGTTCCGAAGAATTTATCGAGCCAGTGCTGCTGTATCTGGAGCCGTACGCGTCGTCTACGGCTGAGCTGGTCACTGAGCTGTTGCAGTATCAAAGCGAGAGGCTCAATATCGATAGCCTGATTGCGACTGCCCTGCTGGCCGGGATCGTAGTGGATACGAAAAGCTTTGCTTTCCGTACAGGGTCGCGTACATTTGAAGCCGCGTCGTTCTTGCGCCGCAATGGTGCTGACACGGCTGCCGTACAACGTTTGTTGAAGGAAGATTTGAACCAATACGTGAAGCGGGCGCGAATCATCATGAATACCGAAACCTATCGGGATAGCATGGCGATCGCAATCGGCGATCCATCTGAAGAGTATACACAGGTACAAGTGGCCCAGGCAGCCGAACAATTGCTGACCTTGTCGGGCATTCAAGCATCTTTTGTCGTAGCAAAACGGGCTGACGGCACGGTCCTGATCAGTGGACGCTCACTGGGAGACATCAATGTCCAATCCATCATGGAGCATCTCGGTGGAGGCGGTCATTTGACAGGAGCCGCTACTCAGATCGAGGGAATTTCCCTAAAGGATGCTGTCGTCCGGCTGAAGGAAGCCATTGATACGGTGGTATAGGGCCAAATTGAAAAGGGGGAAACGATGATGAAAGTCATTTTTCTTCAAGATGTAAAAGGCCAAGGAAAAAAAGGAGAGGTAAAGGATCTCTCTGAAGGATATGTACGCAACTTCCTGCTCCCAAAAGGCTTGGTGAAGGAAGCGACAGAAAGCAACGTAAAAACGCTGGATGCCCAAAAGCGCAGCGAGGAGAAACGCAAAGAGCAAGAAAAACTGGATGCTCAGGCACTGGGTGAGAAACTGAATGAACTGACTGTGAAGGTAAAAGGGAAAGCCGGAGAAGGCGGACGCCTGTTCGGAGCTATTTCGAGCAAACAGGTAGCCCAAGCGCTGGAAGAACAGTTCAAAATCAAAGTAGATAAACGCAAGCTGGAAATGGAAGCAATTCGCTCCTTAGGCGTAACGCAAATCAAAGTGAAGCTGCACAATGAAGTGACAGCGACGTTGAAAGTACATGTAGTTGAAGAATAATTTGGTGAAAGATGTGGGAGGTATGACGTGAGCGACCTGTTTTTAGATCGTGTGCCGCCGCAGAACAAGGAAGCCGAACAGTCTGTACTGGGTGCCGTCTTCTTATCCAAGGAAGCTCTCATCACCGCCATAGAAATCCTCCGACCGGAGGATTTTTACAAGACTGCGCATCAGCGCATCTTTCAAACGATGGTGGATCTGTATGAAAAGGGAGAGCCGGTCGACCTGGTGACGGTGACCGCTGAGCTGCAGGACCACAAGCTACTGGAGGAGGTAGGGGGTGTCACCTATCTGACGGAGATCGCCAGCTCGGTTCCGACAGCAGCCAACATCGAGTACTACGCCAAAATCGTAGAAGAAAAATCGCTGCTCAGGCGATTGATTCATACAGCTACCAAGATCGCCAATGATGGCTATTCGCGTGAGGACGAGGTAAGCGAAATCATCGCCGATGCCGAGAAGTACATCATGGAGATCGGGCGCAACCGCAACAGCGGCGGCTTTACACCCATTCGCGACGTGCTTCTGGAGACCTATGAACGCATTGAATTTTTGAGTCAGAGACGCGGTGATGTGACCGGCATTCCTTCCGGTTACACGGACTTGGACAAGATGACATCAGGTTTTCAACGAAGCGACCTGATTATTCTCGCGGCCCGTCCATCTGTAGGGAAGACGGCCTTTGCGTTGAATGTAGCGCAAAACGTCGCGGCTCGCGCCGGAGAGACGGTAGCGATCTTCTCCCTGGAGATGGGTGCTTCCCAGCTCGTACAGCGGATGATTTGCGCCGAAGGAAATCTGGACGCCTCGAGAATGCGCTCAGGTTGGCTGGAGGAGGACGACTGGCAGAAGCTGACGATGGCGATAGGTACGTTGGCAAAAGCGCCGATTTACATTGATGATACGCCAGGCGTCACCGTGATGGATATTCGCGCCAAATGCCGCCGCCTGCAAGCGGAGAAGGGGCTGGGCATGATCCTGATCGATTATCTGCAGTTGATCCATGGGCGGGGCAAGGGCGACAACCGTCAGCAGGAGGTATCGGAAATTTCCCGTACCTTGAAGGGGATCGCCCGGGAATTGAATGTCCCTGTGATCGCACTCTCCCAGTTGAGCCGTGGTGTAGAACAACGGCAGGACAAGCGGCCAATGATGTCTGATATTCGTGAATCGGGTTCCATTGAGCAGGACGCGGATATTGTGGCCTTCCTCTACAGGGATGACTACTACGATAAAGAGACAGAGAACAAAAACGTCATCGAGGTCATTATCGCTAAACAGCGTAACGGCCCAACGGGTACAGTAGAGCTGGCATTTTTAAAGGAGTACAATAAATTCGTCAGCCTGGATAATCGATTCCGCGATGCAGCGGGTCAGTAAAAAAAGTCGGAGAATATCCGACTTTTTTCTTTTTTTCATTTTACAAAATAGACGAACATATACTGTATTTACCATCCGAATGTTCGTATTTAAATTGACATACAGGAATTGGTTTAGTACACTTAGATTGTTTCAGGCCCAAAAGGAAATGATGATATCAGGAGGTGTTTTTCGATGTCAACTGTCGTTGTCGTCGGAACCCAGTGGGGCGATGAAGGTAAAGGCAAGATCACGGATTATTTGGCGGAGAGCGCAGAGGTAGTGGCTCGTTACCAGGGTGGTAACAATGCGGGTCACACCATTATTTTTGATGGGAACAAATACAAACTGCACTTGATTCCATCTGGAATTTTTTATACAGACAAAACATGCGTTATCGGCAATGGCATGGTGATTGATCCGAAAGCGCTGGTAAAAGAATTGGAGTACATCCACAGCTTTGGTTTTACCACGAAAAACTTGCGCATTAGTGACCGCGCTCATCTGATTCTGCCGTACCACATCAAACTGGATGGCGTAGAAGAAGATAGCCGAGGAGCCAACAAAATCGGCACGACGCGCAAGGGGATTGGTCCAGCGTACATGGACAAAGCGGCACGGATTGGTATCCGTATCGCTGATCTGATGGATCCTGAAGAGTTTGCACGTAAATTGGAGCGCAACCTGGCAGAGAAAAATCTCTTGTTGGAGAAGCTTTACAATACAACCGGCTTTGACCTGAAGGAAGTTATGGAAGAGTATCTGGGCTATGCGGAGATCATCCGTCCTTATGTGACGGATACGTCTGTAGTCTTGAACGATTCGATTGACAATGGCAACCGTGTCCTGTTTGAAGGCGCGCAAGGCGTGCTGTTGGATATCGACCA
>DASQMM010000695.1:0-2402 GCA_035645495.1 Brevibacillus sp.
GACATCTCGCGAGGATCGCAGATAATTCCGCCCTTACCACCGCCGTATGGCAAGTCTACAATACCAGCCTTCAAGCTCATCCAGATAGAAAGCGCTTTCACTTCGTCCTCTGTCACTGCCGGGTGGAAACGAATGCCTCCCTTGGTCGGACCAACTGCATCGTTATGCTGCGCACGATAGCCCGTAAAAACTTTGACTTCGCCATTGTCCATGCGAACCGGAATGCGTACAGTCAAAACGCGTAGCGGCTCCTTCAAGAGTTCGAACATCGAATCTTGGTAACCTAGTTTCTCCAGTGCTTCCTTGATCACCGTTTGGGTTGATTTCAGCAAATCCATGCTTTCTTGCTCTTTTTTCCCTTGGGTGCTTTCGGTTACCACTTCTTGATTACCCATTACTTACCACCTCAGAAATGTTGTCGGTAAATCCATCGTTAAGTATACACGCTTGTTTCACGTATGAGAAGATAAAAAAATTCCATTCCGCTGTTTTTTATTCGTGCATAACATATTTCCGATATTACTATCCTGCCCCCCACCGATTTGTTTCATGACCAACAATCGTAATCTGTGCCATAATGAAGCGAGATACGCAAGAAATTCGAGGAGGTTTTTATGAAGAAAGAGCGAAGCATTCTGTTTTTATTTGCTCATCCCGACGACGAAACTTTTACCTCCGGGATTGCCATCTCCAAATACGCGGCAGAAACCAAACCGCAGCTCTACTTGATCTCCGCAACCAAGGGGCAAGCCGGCAAAGCTGGCGATCCTCCCCTTTGCAAGCCTTCCGAGTTGGCCGCCTATCGCGAACAGGAGTTGTTGCGAGCAGCAAATGTACTTGGCTTGAGCCGAGTAGAGACATGGGAGTATGAGGACAAACACCTCAGCGATGTTCCGATGTCAGAGCTCGTAGCCAACATACACGAAGCAATCGTACGGTACCAGCCTGATGTCGTCGTCACTTTTGCTCCACACGGCATTTCGGGTCATCCCGATCACCAGGCGATCAGCGCTGCAGCCACACAAGCAGTCCAAACACTCCCCGCAGGAAGCAGCGTGCGCAAGCTCTACTACGCCACACGTGCGTCCGATACAGTGCCCACCGGAGGCAAGCCGATTTTCTCGGATCCATATGCAACGATCACGACCGTCATTCAAGGCCCCGCATATGTCAAGCAGGTGGCTGCTGCCTTGGGCGAGCACAAAACCCAGCATCTCTCCGTCGAAAGGGTTTTTCCAGGTGCGATCAGCGGAGACATAACCCATGTACCGCCACAGAACCACTACATCCTCGCGTGGAGCAATCTGCCTGGCTACGCCGCAAATCCGCAAGACAAAGAGGGCGATTTCTTCGCCGGATTTCCACTCGATCAGTAGTCTACGGACAGCAACAGCACCTAGCTCGTGAACTAGGTGCTGTTTTTATCCGGATCTATTTGTTCCATTAGGTAAAGTGCCTGCATATTTCTTTGACTGCATCGTCAGCCACGACCACTTTTCCGTATTCTTCCAACACATAAACCGTAGTTGGCGTCGCTTCTCCGTACTCAGAAAGGATCGCAATCAATTTGTGATATCGCTCCTGATCCAAGTCGATTTCCTCCAGCACAAGATGGTATTTCCCCTTGTAGAAGTAGGCTGTTCCTCCATTGGTCAGTAGAGCGTTTATTCGATGAGAGGCTTCAACAAGATGCTCAAAGTCACGGAAGGCGTAGATGATGAGGTCGCTTTCCTCAAGCGTAACCTCCAGTTCATACACTTCTTCATCCTCGTATTCTTCCTCTTCTTTTCCATCTTTGGAGCCTGTTTTTCCTCTAGTTACGATTACGACCATCCCCTGAGCTGGCAAGGCAAACACTTCAACGGCGACAGGTCCGGAAACTTCAAAGCCAAGTTCGTGATAAGCCTGCTCCATCATGTCGTTGAACAGTTCATGTACTTTTGGAATGTCACGCCACATGTCTTCTTTCTCTATTCCGCGCTCTGACAGATCGTCAAATGTTAAAAAGATGCGTATCTTATCTTGACCAAGGCGTTCAACACGCATGACTGTCCCTCCTCGCCATCCAGTCGTACTACAAAATATGATGGTAAGCCTGTAAGAGTTCTCCGCATTTTCCGAGGTGTACCCGAGGCATGTATCCATTTTTTATAAAACGGATGGTGCCTTTTGAGTTCAGATTATAGCGTTATGCAGTCCGCTGTTCAGAAAATTGGGAGGTAGTCCTATCATATCACATTTGGTAGCCGGAAAATAGTGAAGCGACACCTTGCGCGCCAGTTCGCGGTCATTCGCCCTGTATGTCGATTTCATGGATAAGTATCTGAAAGAATGTTAGTTCCTGTCAAAACCTGCGCTTTCCCAGGAAACATTCCTTTCCTGTCCTCGTTCTTCTTCTGATG
>DASQMM010000696.1:0-6854 GCA_035645495.1 Brevibacillus sp.
ACGAAGAAGCACGTATATCGTAATGAGCCAGCACGAAAAGGAGGGGTGTTTTCGCAGATGCGAGCAACCCCTCCTTCTGTCTTGGCGTCCAATCAAGCCCGATGTCCCAACTCCATAGACATCTCCCGAACCGTTTCCAGCACCTCTTGCAGGATGTTATCGAGCTGCGGCTGGACGCGGTCAGACGGTCCGACGACACTGATCGAGGCAGCGACCTGATCGGACGAGTCAAAGATCGGCGCGGCCACACCAGTTACCCCGACATTGCGGCGATTGGAGCTGATTTCGTAGCCGCGCTCCCGGATCAACTGCAGATTCTGCTTGAGCTCTTCTGCGGATTGATAGGAATGTGGCGTATATGTTTTCAACCTCTCAGACAAAATCTCATCCTGAAACGGCTCTGGTTGGTAAGCTAGCAAAACACGTGCTGCCGATGTTGAGTAGAGGGGAAAACGACGGAATGACTCGACGGTGAAACGGATGGGATGGGGGGAATCTACTTTTGCCACGTAGATCGCATCCCTGCCGTCCCGCACACAGAGCACCACCAACTCGCTGGTCCGCGATAAAAGCCGATTGATATACGGCATGGAAAAATCAACAATATCATGATTTTTCAGCACTTTTGTGCCAAGTTCCAGGAGGGTGTAGCCAAGCGTGTATTGCTTGGTTTTTTCATTTTTTCGGATAAAGCCTTCTGACTCCAGGGTGGTGAGCAGCTTGTGCACCGCTCCTTTGGACAGCTCGAGCTTTTTGCTTAATTCGGTCACGCCTAGTTCCTTGGGGGAATCCAGAAAGATTTTTAATAGTTTGCATCCATTTCGGACAGAGGAGAGAACTTCCATGCACACGTCTCCTTCTCAGTACATTGACCTCATCGTATCACATTCAGAGAAGTCGTACTTTACGTTTTTTCTAAACAATCTTGAATTGTCAGTCTACTTATGGTAGTGTAACACTAACGTTCTCGAATAGCAAACACCGTTCTCTATTTGTGAACAAACTTAGAATATCGGGGGTTGAACTCAGATGAAGAAGAAGGCTTTAACCGTACTATCAATTTTTGCTTTGACAGGTTCCTTATTGGCGGGATGTGGATCGTCTTCGACACAGCCGCAAACTTCCGAGCCTGCTCCGACACCAGCTCCGGCCGAAACGCCTGCCGCCGAAAAACAGGTGGAATTGGAAGACAGCCTGATTGTGTCCGGGAATGGCGCAACGGTAGAAAAGCTGATGAAAGACGAGATCTTCAAGAAGTTTAACGAGAAGTACCCGAATGTAAAATTGACTTATGTATCCGGTGTTTCTACTGAAATCGTAGCGAAAGTGAAAGCGCAACAAAACGCTCCGCAAATTGATATCGCTATCATCGAGGGCGGAGAGCAAGAAAAAGGACGTCTCGAAGGACTGTGGGAACCGCTCAAAGAAGAAGAGATCCCGAACATGAAAAATATTACCAAGGACTTGGCAGTGAAAGACAACAGCGGGGCGACCGTCAACTTCACTCCGATGGGAATCTCCTATAATACCGAAATCGTGAAAGAAAAAAATCTGCCGGTGCCAACTTCCTGGAATGATCTGGCGAAACCAGAAATGAAAGGCAACATCACCATGACAGACGTAGCGAGCAACTTCGGCCGCTCTGCGATGATCATGATGGCGTATGCCAACGGCGGTTCCGAGAAGGATATCGAAGCAGGATTTGAGAAAATGGGCACGATCGCGGGTTACATGCCGACATTTGCCAAGAGTGCGGCACAACTGCAGCAAAACCTGCAAAATAAAACAGCTGCTTACACCACATGGACCATGGCGCGCAGCTTGACCCAAAAAGACGCAGGTTTGCCGATCGAATTCGTATTCCCGCAAGAAGGCGGAAACCTGGTACCGACAATCGCTTCCATGGTGAAAAACGCGAAACATCCAGAAGCAGCAAAAGCTTTCATCGACTTCCTGCTGACTGACGAAGTACAAACCATGTATGCAACCAAGCTCTACTACAACCCATCCACAACTGTAGCGCTGCCTGAAGATGTAGCGAAATCCCTGGAATTTGACCGCTCCAAAGTCGTTGCCTTTGACTATCAAGTGATCAGCGACCAAATGGCAGCATGGCTGGATCGCTTTAACCGGGAAATCGCACCAAAAACAGGAAAGTAGGTGTCCTTTTTGGCAAAGGTATATGACGTCGAACTACGCAACATCATGAAAAAATTCCAAAACAATGTCGTGGTTCAGGACTTCAACCTGCAGGTAGAGCAAGGTGAGTTCGTCTCTTTTCTCGGCCCATCTGGCTGTGGAAAAACAACGACGTTAAACATGATCGCTGGTTTTCTAGAACCGGACGGTGGTGATTTGTTGATCAAGGGACAGCGGATGAACGGTGTCCCCCCTTATAAGCGGGAGTTGGGGATGGTTTTCCAGACTTACTCCCTGTTCCCTCACATGACTGTCGCGGAAAATATCGCGTACGGCTTGAAGCTGAGAAAAGTAAACAAAGCGGAGATGAAGGAGCGGGTCGACCGCGTCCTTTCTCTCGTCAAGCTGCCGAATGTAGCGGACCGCTATCCGAAGCAGCTCTCCGGCGGACAACGCCAGCGGATTGCGATCGCCCGCGCACTGGTGATTGAGCCTTCTCTCCTGCTTTTGGATGAGCCGCTGAGCAACCTGGATGCCAAATTGCGCGAAGAACTGCGTGATGAGCTGAAGCGTCTCCACCATGAGATCGGGGTAACAACCATTTTCGTCACGCATGATCAGGAGGAAGCATTGTCCTTGTCGGATCGCATCGTCGTATTGAACCACGGCTTTGTCGAGCAGATCGGCACACCGCTGGAGATTTACAACGAGCCTGCGTCCGAGTTCGTACATACCTTCATCGGCAAGACGAACCGCCTGGAAGGGGAGGTCGTCGAGGTGAACGGTGATCGCCTGACTGTACGGACAAATGAAGGCCTGCTGATTCACGCAGCGAAGCAAACTCGCCATTTTGCACCGAATCAAAAAGTCATCGCATTCGTGCGGCCGGAGAAAATCCAATTGTCCGCGACGGAGTCCAACGAAGCGGAAAACAATGTGAAGGGCGAACTGCAAATCGCATCCTTCCTGGGCTCTTATACCGAATGCGAGGTAAAAGTCGGCGGAAACACCTTGTCCGTGAAAGTGCAAAAGCTGATCGACAAAGCAACAGAGCAAGAAGCAGCAAAAGGCGTTGTCTGCTATTGGAAGGCAGAAGATGTGCTGATCATGCCGACGGAGAGGGGATGACGTATGAGCAGACGTCTTTCCGTTACGCTGTTGACGGCACCTGCTTTGATCGTACTTCTGGGAGTGTTTGTGATTCCCATGCTGTTGATGCTGCTGCTTAGCTTTCAAGATGCGCAGCAAGCCTTTTCGCTGGAGAATTACGCGCTCTTCTTCCAGGATACCTTTTATCTGGAAATCCTCTGGCGGACGATTCGGGTTAGTTTGTGGACCGTACTCGCCACCTTGTTGCTGGGATATCCGGTAGCGATGTTCATGGCGCAGGCGACAGGAAAAATGCGCGGGATAGTCACGATGTGCATCTTAGCACCGCACCTGATCAGTGTAGTCATCCGCAACTTCGGCTGGGTGGTCGTTCTCGGGGAAAAGGGCTGGATCAATGAAACGCTGATCGCACTGGGAATAATCGAGACGCCATTGCGCTTGTTGTACAACGAATTGGGAGTAGTCATTGGTCTCACAGACTCTTTTATCGCCTACATGGTACTGGCTTTGGCTACCAGCCTGTATTCGATCGATCCTTCATTGAACAAGGCAGCATCGATTCTGGGTGCATCGCGTGCCCGCACCTTCTTCTCGGTGACGCTGCCGCTTAGTCTCCCTGGCATCGTGGCAGGGACGACACTGGTGTTCAGCTTGTCGATGAGTGCGTTTGTGACGCCTGCCCTGATGGGGGGAACCTCTGTCAAAGTAATTCCGGTTCTGGCGTATGAGCAAATCATGTCTACCTTGAACTGGCCGCTGGGTGCAGCGCTGGCCTTCCTGCTCTTGGGCAGCACCATTGTCTTGGTGAGCCTGTATACCAAGCTGATCGAAAACAAGAGGTACAAAGAGGTGTTTGCGTCATGAAAAAGATCAATGTGCTCGGGCTCATCACCTTCATTATCATCATTTTGGTCAACCTGCCGTTTTTGGTCATTATTCCAAGCTCGTTTACAGCCGCCGGGTATCTGGCTTTTCCGCCAGAAGGGTTTTCTTGGAAATGGTATTCGATGATTTTGGACAGACCGGAATTTATTGATTCCTTCTGGACGAGTATCAAGCTGGCGACCTTGTCTGCCATTTTGGCGACCGTATTGGGTACCTTGGCAGCGTTCGCCTTGTCCAAGTACAAGTTTCGCGGGAGCGGGTTTATCAACGCGTTGATGCTGTCGCCGTTGACCGTCCCCTCGCTGATTATCGGGATTTCCGCATTGCTGTTCTTTACGCGCATCGGGATTGCCGGAACATTCACGGGCCTTTTGCTCGCGCATATCCTGATTTCGATTCCGTACGTGGTTCGTCTGGTCTTGACCGGGCTCAGCTCGTTTGACTACACGCTGGAGAAGGCCGGTTATATGCTCGGTGCTCATCCGTTTCGCGTGTTCTGGGACATTACGCTGCCGCTCGTGCGTCCGGCGATTGCCTCGGGGATGATCTTCTCCTTCCTGACTTCGTTTGACAATGTGACCGTTTCGTTGTTCCTGGTCGCGCCAGATACGACGACATTGCCATTGGCGATCTTTAGTTACATGCAGGAGACACTTGACCCGCTGGTTGCTTCGATCTCATCGGTCGTTATTCTGCTAAGTCTCGTGTTCATCATCTTGTTGGAAAAAGTGTACGGACTGGAGCGCCTGTTCGGACTTAATTCTCAATCACATTAAGGAAGAGGCAATATGTCAATGCACACGTATATGGAAACAAATATGCAACACTTTCTCCAACTACTGGAAACCTCGGTGAACATGGATTCCCCGTCCAAGGACAAGAGACTGGGAGATGTGATAGCACAGTGGTTTGCACAGCAGTTCGAAGCACTGACCGGGGGCAAGGCAGAATTGGTGACCAATCCCACATACGGCGATCAGGTCCGCTGCACCGTGGGAAACGGTGACAAGCAGATTCTCATCATCGGTCATTACGATACGGTGTGGCCGGAAGGGGAAGCTGCTCGCCGCCCATTCAGCGTGCAAGATGGCAAGGCATACGGTCCTGGTGTCTACGATATGAAGGCAGGTGTCTTGCAGGCGATGTTTGCGCTGCGGGGATTGGTGCAGCTCAACCGCCTGCCTGCTGACAAAAAAATCGTCTTGATCCTCAGCAGTGATGAGGAGATCGGCAGCCCGACATCACGCGAGCTGGTGGAGCAGGAAGCGAAGCGTTCGATGGTCAGCTTCGTATTGGAGCCGCCGAGTGAACCGCTTGGGGCTTTGAAGACCTGGCGCAAGGGGAGCGGACATTTTACCCTGCGCGCACATGGGGTCTCCTCCCATGCCGGTGTAGACCACCAGAATGGCGTCTCTGCCATTGAAGAGCTGTCGCGTCAGATCCAATTCCTGCATTCCTTGACGGATTACGAAAAAGGAACGACGCTCAACGTGGGTCTGGTCAAAGGCGGGATCGGCTCCAATGTGGTGGCGGATTATGCGGAGGCAGAGGTGGACGTGCGCTTCATGACCATCGCAGAGGCCAAACACATCGAGCAAGTTGTCCGTGCCCTTCAACCGCAGCTTGCCGGAGCGAGCATCCAGGTATCGGGCGGCATTCGCCGTCCGCCGATGGAGCGGACAGAAGAGACCGACCGACTGTTTTCACTGGCACAGGCCATCAGCCGCGATGAACTGGGCTTTCCCCTGCAAGAGTCGGGGACCGGCGGTGTCAGCGACGGGAATTTTGCCGCTGCATGCGGCAGCCCGACCCTGGACGGATTGGGAGCGAGAGGCGGCTTCGCCCACTCCCCGGACGAGTTCGTGGAGCTTTCAGAAGTACCGATCCGCACAGCCCTGCTGGCGCGATTGATCGAGGAAGTATAGAAGTTAGCAGTACATCGAAATACAAGAACCGCACCTGTCTGATGCTGAGTAGTCACATCGGGCGGGTGCTTTTTTACATTTCAAGAGAATGAAGATTGGTTCCGTTACGAGCAGCAGGGAGGAAGAAAAGACAAGTCGAACTTTTACTATTACAAAAGAAACAAGGTCGGAACGGAGGACTCCTGCATTGAGAAGTGAACAAGAAATGATGGATATCCTGATTGATGTTGCTCGGAAGGATGATAGAATCCGATTGGTAACGTTGGAAGGGTCGCGCACAAACAAAAATATTCCCCCAGATACCTTCCAAGACTATGACATTTCATACTTTGTAACAGATATGGATTCTTTCAAGGAGAATGATCAATGGCTTGACATCTTTGGGAATCGTCTGATGATGCAAAAACCCGAGGATATGGAGCTGTTTCCGTCAGAGCTAGGGAATTGGTTTTCCTATTTAATGCTATTTGAGGATGGAAATAAAGTAGATCTAACCCTTATTCCCATTCGCGAAGTAGAGGATTACTTTACCAAGAGCGACGGTTTAGTTGAAGTCCTGCTCGATAAGGATGCTCTCATGAAAGAGGAAGTGGTCGCAGATGATCGTCAATATTGGATCAAAAAGCCAACCGCAAGAGAATTCGATGATTGTTGCAATGAGTTCTGGATGGTTTCCACGTACGTAGTCAAAGGGCTAGCCAGAAAAGAAATCCTATTTGCGATTGATCATCTACACGAGATTCCGAGACCCAATCTATTGAGAATGATGGCTTGGCAAATTGGATCCGAGAAAGG
>DASQMM010000697.1:0-3854 GCA_035645495.1 Brevibacillus sp.
AGGAAAAACGCAGATACTATCGTCTTCCCAATGGCTCCTTGCTGCCATTGGAGGGAGAGGAATTTCAAGAAATCAGCCGCTTTCTCGATGCAATGAGCCTTCGTCAAGCCGATTTGAAAGGCAGCGAAGTGCGCCTGCCACTGATACGGGGAATGCGCTTCCTGGATGCCGATCAACAGGGACGTACTGTTCAATTGGGAAAGTCATTCCGCAAGCTGTTGGAAAACATGCGCAATCCGGACAACCTGGATTTTCCTTTGCCCGATTCATTACAGCACGTATTGCGTGATTATCAGCGGTACGGTTTTCAATGGATGAAAACACTGGCCCATTATGGTTTCGGCGGGATTCTGGCGGACGATATGGGATTGGGCAAGACCTTGCAAAGTATCGCATTTCTAGTCTCAGTCTTGCCGCAAATTCGGGAGCAGAAGCTTCCTGCCTTGATCGTAGCGCCTGCTTCCGTGGTGTATAACTGGTACCATGAATTGAGGAAATTCGCACCGCAGGTCAAAGCCGTGGTGGCTGATGGAACCAAGGAGGAGCGTGACCAGCGATACCGAGAGATGGAGGAGGTCGATGTATTCATTACCTCTTATCCACTCGTTCGTCGCGATCACGACCATTTTGCCAAAGTCCGTTTCCATTCACTGATCCTTGACGAGGCCCAGGCATTTAAAAATCATGCCACGCAGACGGCCCATGCTGTAAAGCAGATACAGGCAGAACACCGCTTTGCCTTGACCGGAACCCCGATCGAAAACAGGTTGGAGGAGCTTTGGTCGATCTATGATGCAGTGTTTCCCGCGCTGTTTCCCAGCCGAAAAGCGTTTAACGAACTGCCTTCCGAGGTCGTCGCCAAACGTATCAAGCCTTTCTTGCTGCGCCGGGTCAAGCGGGATGTCCTTCAGGAGCTACCCGAGAAGATTGAATCCATACAGACCTCGGACCTGCTTCCTGAGCAGAAAAAGCTGTACCTGTCCTACTTGGTCAAATTGCAGCAGGAAACCTTGAAGCATTTGCAGGAGAAAGGGTTCCAAAAAAACCGCATCAAAATTTTGGCTGGCTTGACCCGTTTGCGCCAACTATGCTGTCATCCTGCTTTGTTTGTCGAAGAGTATACAGGCAGCTCCGCCAAGTTCGAGCAGTTGCTCGACACCTTGGAGGAATGTCGTCAGGCAGGCAGACGCGTTCTCGTTTTCTCGCAGTTTACCGAGATGCTGGGGATCATCGGGCGCAGACTGGGCGAGCTGGGAATTCCTTATTTATATCTGGATGGACAAACTCCTGTCCGCGAGCGTGTGCCGTTGTGCCAACGGTTCAATGAAGGAGAGGGGGATTTGTTCCTGATTTCCTTGAAAGCAGGGGGGACCGGGCTGAACTTGACAGGTGCAGATACTGTGATTTTGTACGATCTGTGGTGGAACCCGGCAGTTGAGGAACAGGCAACAGATCGGGCCCATCGCATCGGACAAAAAAAGATCGTGCAGGTCATCAGACTGGTCACACAAGGGACCGTAGAAGAAAAAATGTACGACCTTCAACAGAAGAAAAAACACCTGATTGATGAAGTCATTCAACCAGGTGAAGAAGCTTTGTCTGCTCTGACCGAGCAGGAAATTCGTGAAATTTTACTGCTGGAGTAACTGCTATTGCGGTTGTTCCATTTCTTTTGACTGCGCTGTGATCGTACGATTCCAGTCTGCCTGATAGATGCTGTCAGCAGGTGTATCCGCGATGACAGCGTACTCCCCGGGGGCCAAGTCAAACCAGAAAATCAAATCTCCATCAACCTCTCTTTGGAGAGGTTTTTTTCCGTTTACATATACTTCCTCGCTCCGCGTTGCCATCGATAAGCCATTGATTTGATGGCCGCTCTCATTTTTTAGATAGACGGCTCCGTTGGGTGCGTACGACATCTGCACACGAGAGAGATCCAGCCAATAATCCATGATCTCCCCAATGGTGGTCAGGTATAGATCCCCTTGATCGCGCAAAGTTGCCATTCTTTGTAACACTTTATCTAAAGAGGGCTGAATGACCCAGTTTCCTTTTGCGTCCTGGCCGATAAAATGGCCACCTCGTTTTTCGGTAGGAATCCTGGCGAGGTACGTATGGTTGACTAAAACACCGCGATTGTGCACCAGATTATACAAATTTTTTCCAGAATACTGATCCAAAGTATCTTCGGGCACAACCAATGCTGCCCAGGTGTAGAATGGGCCAGTGACGGTTGGGTGCGACCAGTACAATGGTGTGCGCTGGGCATCGTCACGTCGGTTTTGATACAGATCGAAGGAGGTATTGATATTTCCCGTATCCTCCGAGCTGTAATGCCAGAAATAACGGGTGTCGTATTTTTCCCACATATGTGCCAGGTAGTTTGGTGTCTTGATGTCCAGCCCGTTAAAGGCAAAGCTGGATTTGAGGTACCCATGATCAATCCAGGTGACACTGTCGAAGCGATTTTTCATAAATGACATCGCTTCTTCTGTCGTTGGCTGATAGTGCCGGAACTCGAAAGGATAGAGCGTGTGCAGTACGATCTCATTCCCTGTCGCGTGAAGCTGGTCAAGGAAGGACAAGAAGTCCGGCCTTTGTTTGATCGCGATCGAAGAACGTTCGTCTGGTTTGTAATACGGATTGGAATAAAAAACGCTTTTGGTAACAGGAATCCCGTATTTGACAAAGCCGCCGACTGCTTTTGAGGCGTCGGTGATTTTCTCAGAGCCAAAATAGATGGCTCGATTCGTCTCCAGGGACTGTTCATCCGCATGCTCGGTCCACACATGTGTCGCCAAGAACCCGTTAGGCTGGGTCATAAAACGCGGCATGACCTTGGGCTGATAGCCAACTACGAGGGTAAAGGAGTTCGTTCGCTCTTGTGTCGCACGATATTCAGAAGGATGGCGAACTTTTCCTACTTTATTGTCCTCGGTTTGCTGCACGTAATGGTGGTCATTCATATGATCCAGGTTGATGAGCAGCTCTTTCTTATCGGTATTCAGCTCAAGAGATGAAACCTCTGGTGTATGGTACAAAAACGCACATCGGTTGCCTGACCCGAAACGAACTCCTTCACGGTCGAGCCAATAGGCAGACTGAAACCACCAGGTGTCGACAATCCGGTTTTTGCGGTACACCTCCGACACTTGCGGTTTGAACGTAAGATCCAGTGCCTCTCGAAACACCTTTACATCCTTTTGATAGGTTGTTTTCACAGTGACTCCAATCATCGGACTATTCTGATCCAGATGATATAGCGTCGTCACTACGGAAACAGGGGTTTTTCCAATCATAGTTACCGTCCAGCCGGTATCTGTTTTGGTTGACTGCACCTGCTTTTGGGTCCAATCTTCGACATGAGTCTGTTCCTGCTTCACGAAAACATTGCGATCTATTGGCATCGCCAGCGGCGGCGAAAAATGCACTTCGTTTCCCACGACTTTTGTCACCTTCGCTTGGTGGACCAGGGGTTTGTTCAGTCGTCCAGCGTAGGATTCTGAACGGATTTCGATGGTTGAACCTTCCTGCATACTTGGCGGTTGATCAAAAACAATACTTGCGCTCCCTTTGGGATATGCCGGTTGAAGAGCGTTGTAGATTTCTCCGTATTCAGCCACATACTCGATGTTTGACAAGATTTCATATTGCTCGGGATCGGTAATCATAATTTTTCCATCGTCATCCCAGGAAAAGATGTACCAAGGATTGCGAATTACATGTTCTTTTAGTTTTGCCGGAGCCTCCTGCATGGTAAAGAGAATCAACAGGGCAATACAGCATCCGACAAGCAGCGTTTTTTTTATCATAGAAACGAATCACCTTACATGTTGGAATGCAAAACCTTTCTA
>DASQMM010000698.1:0-3080 GCA_035645495.1 Brevibacillus sp.
CATCGTGGAGTCGATCAGCGTGGCCAGAATTCCGCCGTGTACCGCACCCGTCGAGTTTTTCATAAACGTGGTGATCGGCACCTCGAACGAATAGGTGCGGTCATCGAGGAATCTCCCCTGCAAGCCGAGGAGACCGGATAGAAACACGCTTTTTCTCTCACGTCTTTGGCGAATGGACTGAAGCGTCAGCGCGAGCAGCTCCCGTTCCTCCTCGCTGCCCTCTTCCCAGATATTTTTCAATTCTTCTATCATTTTTTCACTCCACCCTAAATCGTTGCTTTCTCTATTTTAAAGCAATTTTCTGCATTTTTCTACGCAGCACTTGTCCAGCAAGTGTTTGACCCTGAGCAAATGTTCAGACTTTAACGGTTGTTTCTATTTAGTGAAAAGTGTTAAGATAGTGCAAAATAGAAGGCTGGATTTTCTATTCGGAAGGAGAGTTTACAAGTGGCCAGACTGAGAAGTGACATGATTAAAAAAGGATTTGACCGCGCACCTCACCGCAGTTTGCTGCGTGCAGCAGGTGTGAAAGAAGAGGATTTCGACAAACCGTTTATCGCGATTTGCAACTCGTATATCGACATTATTCCAGGTCATGTACACTTGCAGGAATTCGGGAAAATTGTGAAGGAAGCCGTTCGCGCTGCCGGAATGGTTCCTTTTGAATTTAATACCATCGGTGTAGATGACGGGATTGCGATGGGCCACATCGGTATGCGCTACTCGCTCCCAAGCCGCGAAATCATCGCAGACAGCTTGGAGACCGTTGTTTCCGCTCACTGGTTCGATGGCATGATTTGTATTCCGAACTGTGACAAGATTACTCCGGGGATGATCATGGGCGCACTCCGCGTGAATATTCCGACAGTATTCGTGACAGGCGGTCCCATGAAAGCCGGAAAAACCAGCGATGGCCGTTCGATCTCGCTCTCGTCCGTCTTTGAAGGCGTTGGCGCTTACCAAGCCGGCCTGATCGACGACAAGCAATTGGACGAGCTGGAGCAATACGGCTGTCCAACCTGTGGCTCCTGCTCCGGCATGTTCACCGCCAACTCGATGAACTGCCTTCTCGAAGCCATCGGTCTGGCGCTGCCAGGCAATGGTACCGTTCTCGCAGTCTCGCCTGAGCGCAAGGAACTGGTAAAAGCATCCGCTGAAAAACTGAAGCACCTGATCGAGCGCGATATCAAACCGCGCGACATCGTAACACTGGAAGCGATCGACGACGCTTTTGCCCTCGACATGGCAATGGGCGGTTCCACCAATACTGTCCTGCACACCCTGGCAATCGCACAGGAAGCTGGCATCGAGTACTCGATCGAGCGCATCAATGAAGTAGCCAAACGCATTCCGAACATCTGCAAGCTGGCTCCTTCCTCCGACTATCACATCGAGGATTGCCATGAGGCAGGCGGCGTCTCCGCCATTCTCAAGGAAATCTCGAAAAAGCCTGGAGCGATCCATCCGAACCGCATTACCGTTACTGGTAAAACACTGGGCGAAAACGTGGCAGATGCCGAGATCAAAAACGATCAGGTCATCCGTCGACTGGACAATCCGTACAGCGAATCTGGTGGTCTTGCCGTTCTCTTCGGAAATCTGGCAGAGCAGGGCTCGATCATCAAAACAGGCGGTGTGGATCCTTCGATCAAACGCCATGAAGGCCCTGCCATCTGCTTTGACTCCCAAGAAGATGCCCTCGCAGGGATCGCGGCTGGCAAGATCAAACCTGGCCATGTCGTGGTAATCCGCTACGAAGGTCCAAAAGGCGGCCCTGGCATGCCTGAGATGCTCGCACCAACTTCCCAGATCGTCGGTATGGGCCTCGGCAAAGAAGTGGCTCTCGTAACAGACGGACGCTTCTCTGGAGCTTCTCGCGGAATCAGTATCGGCCACGTGTCTCCTGAAGCCGCTGAAGGTGGACCGATTGCCTTCGTGGAGGATGGCGACATCATCTCCATCGATCTGGAAGCCCGCACGATCGAACTGCATGTCGATGAAGCCGAACTGGCTCGTCGGAAAGAAGCCAACTGGAAAGGGTTCGAGCCGAAAGTAAAAACAGGCTACCTCGCCCGCTACTCCAAAATGGTCACTAACGCCAGCATGGGCGGCATTCTGAAAATCTAATCTAGGAAATAAAGTCAGCCCCGCATCTGCTCAGATGCGGGGCTGACTCTTTCTTTCTCTCATTTACAAAATTTGCTGTCCTTTTCGACGAAACCAATCGCCTCGTGATTCGTCTTATATGATAACTACATCATCCGCCGGGCGGTGACGAAGCGTTTCTCCCAGGAAGTACCCCGGAATGTACTATAGGTAACCCCTGGCTTCCCATAGGTATGTAACAGTTTGTTATTTCCAGCATAAATAGCAACATGCGTAATTCTCTTCGACGATGTAGTTGTACTCGCCTTGAAGAAAATCAAATCGCCTTTTTTCAGATTGCTTTTGGAAATACGGGTTCCCACCTTCGATTGTGAACGGGAATCGCGGGGCAGCTTCTTGCCAATTGCTTCTCTGAAAACACGCTGGGTAAACGACGAGCAATCGAAGACAGCAGTCGTATTCTTGCTTGCACCAAATTTATAGGGCCTACCCATATATTTTCTGCCGGTGTTGATGACTTTGTCCGCCTTGCTCTGACTCCATGCGGCATGCGCAACGCCAATATCACCTGGAATCGGTGCTACTACGGCCGTCAACCCCATCGTGACGCCCATCAGAATTCCTACAATCGCTTTTTTTACTTTCATGTTGTTCATCCTCCCTTTTATGAAAAGTTTGGCTGACCTTCCGCTGTTTCTCTACTCTACCATCCCTTTTCTTTCTATGAAATTGGCAAAAAGTTTCCAAGCAGACTAACCACATTCGGACGAAATTTCCACTTGACGCCTCGAAACCGCAGTTTTAAAGGCATTTGTCAAATTTTCAGTCTTCTCCCTTACCAACATGTTCCTCTGGAATCCCCCAATTTTTTCCGCCCTACCTATCGGCCTTTTCGCGTGTCCTACGACTTTTCTCCTACTTTTCGTTGTAAAAAATTCCTGAACGATGCAAACCACTCTGGTCTTTACTGGAAT
>DASQMM010000699.1:0-2675 GCA_035645495.1 Brevibacillus sp.
GAGGAAAGCAGGATGCGGACAACTTTCAAGAGCTGTTTACGGCCTATTATCCGTTTGTCGTCCGACAAATCGTACGGATCGTCAAAGACCAGCAGACTGCGGAGGATTTGGCTCAGGAAGTCTTCCTCACCTTTTACCGTACGGATCGAACCGTAATCGAGCATATTCCCGCCTGGCTGTCCAAAGCTTCGATATACGCAGCGTACAACTATCTGCGATCAGAAAAGAGAAGAAATGCGCGAGAGGAGCAGGTAGAAGCCGAGCGGACACATACCGCGCCGTCGTCGGAAGAGACATGGCTGGAGCAGGATGAGATCGGGCAAGTACGTGAAGTGTTGTCCGTACTGGATGAACGGGAGCGCACACTGCTGGTCATGAAATACTCCGGCTTTCCCTACACGGAGCTGGCGAGAGCAACAGGAGTCGAGGTAGGGTCAGTAGGCAAGCTGCTCTCTCGCGCCAAGCTGAAATTCCGCAGTATCTACAAACAGATAAGGGGGGAAGCTGAATGAAATGCATGGATGATGGTTTGCTTCAGATGTATCTGGACGGAGAGTGCGGACACGAGGAATTTCAACAGATCTCCCAGCATTTGGAGACCTGTGCCATCTGTCAAACCCGTTTTACTGAACTCGCTGAACTGGAGAACTGGACCAGGGAGAAGGTAGAGAGGTCGTTTCTCTCCTCGCCCCAGGCAGTGCAGGTAGATACGGAGGCAGCCTGGCAGCGTTTTTCCCAACAGATCAATCAGCACAACATGGGCAAGGATGCGGAAATAGGTACCCCACCTGCCGACAGCCCAATGAATAAAAGGAGTTGGAATCGGATGAACAAGCGAACCAAACAGTGGATTACAGGTGTATCGACAGCAGCGGCTGTCGCAGTAGCACTGTCGATCCCGCAGGTACAAGTAGCGGCTAAGGATCTGTTGTCTATTTTTCGCGTAGACAAGGTAGCATTCGTCAAAGTGACTACGGAGGATTTGCAGCACGCGGAAATGTGGCTGTCCTCTGGTAAAGCAGGGGAACTGGAATTAAATGGTATCGGGAAGATCAGCATTGCCGATGCGGATCAGAACGGAGATGGCGTGGTCTGGTATGAGTCGAAGGAAGAGGCAGAGCAAGCAGGCGTCAAGCTTCCTGCGCTTCCGAGCGACGTCAGCTTCAATGGTGTGGATGTGCATGCTGCTCATCGCGTCCAATTTGAAATCGACACGGAAAAAGCCAATCGCCTGCTTGAACAAGTCGGCATGGACAAACGCTTTGATGACAAACTGAACGGCAAGGCATTCTCGCTGCAAATACCGCAATCCATGAACCTGTACCTAAAGTCGGGAGATACTGATTTCACCTACAATATAGTGGAGGGTTTGAAGCTGCAAGCTCCTGAAGGGGTAGATCTTGCTGAGCTTCGCGATACGGTGCTGGCCCTGCCGTTTATTCCGGAGAACGTCAAAAAACAGATGGTCAATCTGGATGACTGGCAGCACACCTTGCCACTGCCTTACATCGAGGACAAGGACAGCCAGGTGAAAAAAGTAAACGTCAACGGCGAAGAGGGCTTGCTGGTCGAATCTCCGCATCGCTCTTACCTGATCTGGCAGCATAATGGCTCCATTCACATGCTGGACGGCGCGGAAGACAAGGCAGAGCAACTGATGTCCTTTGCAAAAAAAGTGAAATAATGGCTGTGAATTTGGCAGAGCTTACCATCGGAGGTGGGCTCTGCTTTTGCCCGTTTTATTTTGTCTGGTAGTCTGGGAGGGTACTATGTCTGACAATGTCATCGAAACGATAGGTTTATCCAAGCAATACGACGGTAAAGGCGGCTGCAAGCAGATCACGCTGCAAGTTCCGCGCGGCTCTGTATTTGGCTTTTTAGGGCAAAATGGCGCTGGGAAGAGCACCTTTGTCCGCACCATGCTGGGCTTGCTGCACCCGACTGAGGGGAGTGCGACGATGCTCGGCTACCCCATCGGAAGCGTGGAATCACGCCGAAAAGTCGGTTATTTGCCTGAGCTGTTCCGTTATCCGGACTGGCTTACCGGCAGGCAATTGCTCAAGCATCACGGGGAGATCTGCGGCTTGTCCAAAAGCCAGCGCGACCGGGTGATCGGCGAAGTTGTCGAGGTTGTGGGTCTGGGGGGGCGGGTCGACGAACGGATTCGCGGCTATTCCAAAGGGATGCAGCAGCGCATTGGTTTGGCCTGTGCCCTGCTCAGTGACCCGGAGCTGATCTTTTTGGATGAACCGACATCTGCTCTTGATCCGATCGGCAGAAAAGAAGTGCGGGAGCTGATTGCACGCCTGCGTGATCAGGGAAAAACGATTTTTCTCAACAGTCACCTGCTGAGCGAGATGGAAAGCGTCTGTGATTATGTCGGTATCATTCACCGCAGTGAGCTGGTCGCCTCCGGAGAGTGGCGCAAGCTAAGCGCGGTAAAGCCGCAGGTGGAGATCACCATCGAGCAGGCAACAGCAGAATGGCATGCCCATTTGCCGTTTGTGACGGATCATCGCTTGCTGAAGGAAAGGGAAGGGCAAGCGACCTGGCTCGTGACGCTGGATCAGGAGGGACGTGTCCCAGTTCTTTTGCAAGAGCTGGTGGCAAGTGGGGCAGCGGTTCACGAGGTTGTTCGCAAGCAACAATCGTTGGAGGAAGTATTCTTGTACTGG
>DASQMM010000700.1:0-4302 GCA_035645495.1 Brevibacillus sp.
AAAAATCTGAACAATGTTAACCGAAATACACCCAGACAGAGGTATTTTTGATAGATTGATTCCATCAGATCGACAATCCGGTGCGGCTGAAGTGAACATTTCGGAAGCGCCGGATAAAAGATGGGGAGGCGATTGTTCATGGGTATACGGATAAAACAGATTGATCCGAAAAAGACGGCAATTCTTGTCATTGATATGCAAAACGATTTTATTGCACAAGGTGCGCCGCTTGAAACACCGATGGGACGCCGCATCCTGCCGACCTTGCAGCGCCTGCTGGCCTTTGCCCGGGAAAAAGGGATGTCGGTAATCTATACGGCACATGTTCACCGCAAGGATGGTTCGGATCTTGGCAGATTTGGCGACATCTATCCTCCGATTGCGGAAGGGGCCTGTCTGATAGACAATACACCTGGTACAGACATGTACCCGGAGGTGACTCCGCTGCCGCATGAGCCGGTGATAAAAAAGCACCGCTATAGCGCGTTCTTCGGTACCGATCTGGACATTATTCTGAGAAGCAAAGGAATTGAGACGGTAGCCATAACGGGAGTAACCACGGAAAACTGCTGCCATGCCGCCGCCCGCGATGCGATGTACCTGGGGTATCGGGTCGCGTTTCTCTCGGATGCGACCGGGACGTATGACTATCCGGATACAGGGTATGGTCCGGTCCAGGCGGAAGAAGTACACCGAGTCACGCTTGCTCTGCTGAATGTGTCAACGGCTCATGTTATGACCACGGAGGATTTTATGAAGCTTGCTTAGTCGCTTAACTCCCCACGTATTGCTTCATTACAAGCTATAGAAATTGAGGGAGAGCGGAGGAAAGACTTCAGCAAGATAGAATGCGACTAAGGGGAAATCCTTCCCCTTAGTCATTGGTGCTAACGGGGCAGAGATTTTCCTTTCGACCGGAAAATTTACCCTATTTATCAACTTATTATGGTCTGACCATTCTTGCAGAGGGATTTCTCCTCCTGAAGTCACTGCCTTACCTATACTTCTCGATTCCCAAGAATGTTTCGTACTCATGGATTTTCAACATCTGTTCCTGAAAGCTTTCAGTTGATCCCGTTTCCTTTAGCGTCCTCATCAAATCCATCATCGTTTTTGCGTAGTAGAACGTAGAAGACAGGGGATAGGCCAACAGTTTAAAGCCAAGATCCTGAAATTGCTGAATGGTCAGATTGGGGATTTTCGTGTGCTCCACATAGTTGAACATCAATGGCGCATCGATTTTCCGGGCGACTTCTTTCATTTCATCCACCGATTCCAGCATTTCAATGAGAATGAGGTCTGCTCCGGCAGCAGCATACGCTTTTCCACGTTCAATGGCTTCTGCCAATCCTTTTGTTCCTCTTGCATCGCTTCGCCCGATAATCAGGAAGTTTTCATCCTTGCGTGCTCGAACCGCTGCTTGAATCTTATCGACATGCTCCTCAATGGAGATGAGCTCGATCCCGCTCATGGCACCGCATTTTTTCGGAGTTACCTGGTCTTCCAAGTGAATCGCGGAAACACCGCTGGCCTCATACTCCTGGACCGTACGAGTGACATTATTGCGGTTCCCATATCCCGTATCTGCATCGGAAATAACGGGAATATCAACGGCTGAAACAATACCTCTAGCCCTGGAAACCATCTCCGTCATGGTAAGGAAACCCAAATCCGGTTTTCCGATCGCACTAGCTGAAGTCCCGTTTCCTGTCATATACACGGCGTCAAACCCGGCACTTTCAATCACTTTGGCTCCCAATGCATCGTGGCAGCCCGGTGCGACAACGATTCCTTCTTTTTGAAGCAATTGCTTTACAGGTACTCTTTTGCCCATTTTTGATCACCCTCTGCTTTCTATGAAAAATCTAGCTCATGATCATGCCGCCGCAAATATTAATAGACTGCCCGGTTATATACTCTGCTTCTGGAGAACTCAGATAGGCTACCAAGCCGGCAATTTCATCCAATTCCGCCAATCTGCCCAAAGGTATGAGGCCGGTAATATTTTCAATGGCTTTCCCGATCGGCTGATTGTAGATTCGGGCACGATCACTGTCGATCTGATCCCACATAGCTGTGTGTACGACTCCCGGGCAGACCGCATTAACCGATATTTTCGAAGCCGCGAAGTTTGCTGCTGCCGTTTTGGTAATACTCAGAACGGCGGCTTTGGAAGCTCCATAGACAGAGAGGTCGGGCTTTGTAGGTTGCTTCCCTGCGATGGATGCGAAATTGATGATTCTTCCGCCACCTGTCGCCATCATTTGTTTGGCAGCCTGTTGTACGCAGAAGAAAAGGGCTTTGGCATTGACATCCATGACGAAATCCCAATCGCTTCCTGTTATTTCCATAAAATCTTTTGTCAATGCTACGCCAGCTGCGTGTACGGCAATATCGATTCGACCAAAATCTTTGGCGATCGTTTCGTATAAGGGGGCAATCGCATCTGTATGTTTCAAATCCAGCATATACCCTTTGCTATTCTTACCAAGCTCCTTGATTTCGTTAGCTGTTTGGATTAGCTTTTCTTCATTTCGATCGACGACGGCTACATTTGCTCCTTCTTTGGCAAGTCTCAGTGCAATTGCCTTTCCGATCCCTTGGGCCGCTCCTGTTACGACTGCTGTTTTTCCTGATAGTTTTGTCATTTTTTCACCTTATCTCGTTTTATTTCCCTGCGCCGATTACTTGAAGGAACTCGTTCACGATATCTTGATCCAGTTCTTTCGTATGCTTCTCGATCACTGGCTTGATAATCTCTTTGGCTTTTGTGATTTCTTCTTCGCTAAATTCGTTTACTTCCATCCCTGCATTTTTCAAGTTTGTAATCGATTGTTCAGCTTGTGCGCGGACATTTTTCTTCTCGTTTTCACCAGCTTGAACCGCTGCATCCTGGATGAGTTTTTTCTCTTCATCAGACAATTGATCCCAGAATTTTTTGCTCATCAAAAGAGCGATAGGAGAGTAGATATGGTTCGTCAGGGACAGGTATTTTTGTACCTCGTTGTACTTGTTATCTTCAATAGCTCCGACAGGATTTTCTTGTCCGTCGATGGCCCCGCTTTCAAGTCCGGAAAAGACCTCACTGTATGCCATTGGAGTGGCATTGGCACCTAACGCGTTAAATACGTCGATGTGAATGTTATTTTGCTGTGTCCGAATTTTTAGACCTGCAAAGTCTTCCACTTTCGCAACCGGTCTCTTTTTGTTGGTTAGATTTCGGAATCCATACTCCCAATACGTAAGACCGATCAATCCGTGGTTCGGCAATTTGTCCAAAAGTTTTTGTCCCACGGGACTGGAAAGAACTTTATCCGCTTCTTCCGCATTGCTAATGGTAAATGGCAAATCGAAAATCCCAAAATCTTTTACTGTTCCGACCAATGGAGCGGTTGTCGGCGTAGACATTTCCAGTGTGCCGGCTTTCAGAGCATCGATCATTTGTTTATCATCACCCAACTGGCTGCTAGGGAAGGTTTGTACCTTGATTTTTCCACCGCTTTTTTCCTCGACTATTTTTTTGAATTCAACCATGGCTTGTCCGACAGGGGAATTCTCCGTCGCTCCAGATCCGATTTTAATCGTCCGTTGACTAATTCCATCTGCTGCCGGTTGCGCTGATTGCGGTTGTTCGGTAGATGTTGTTGTTCCCCCACACGCTGCCAGACTCAATACCAGACTGCTTGTCAAAAGAACACTCATCGTTTTTCTCATGAATTTTTTCATTGTAACCATCCCCTTATTTAGTCTTTATTTGCTGCCTTCATTTTCTGCAAGATCGCGTCTCTGTCAAAGTTGTAGCGTTCATGCGTAAGGTGTGGATGGAGCTTTGTCTTCTCCATGACTTGCCGATTCGCAAGGTATTTCGGATATTCCCCATATACGAGTACATCGACAACCCCCAAGGCTGTTTTGGATCGAACTTCAACCGCTGCCTCCTCCGAATACCAAGCGGAGTGTGGCGTCAAGACGACATTGCTCATGGAAAGGAACGGGTGGTCGGGAGCGATCGGCTCTTGCTCCACCACATCAAGCCCGGCACCGGCGACAATTCCAGCTTGCAATGCTTCGATGAATGCCTCTTCATCAATCACAGGACCTCGTGAAGTATTGATGATCGATACTCCTTTTTTCATCAGTTGAAATTGTTCTTTTCCAATCATCCCCTTTGTGGAGGGGAGAAGGGGGGCATGAACAGAGATAAGGTCTGCATTTCGGCAAAGTTCATTCAAAGATACCAAAGCGACATTCCGATTTTTCGCCACCTCCTCGGGAATATACGGGTCGTAAGCGATTACTTTT
>DASQMM010000701.1:0-4364 GCA_035645495.1 Brevibacillus sp.
AGCCGCTTAAAAGATATTGTCGCGACCATTCAGTCGGAGCAGAATGACATCATCCGCGCTGAAAAGGAACGCCCGATCGTCGTGCAGGGTGTAGCTGGAAGCGGGAAGACGACCATTGCACTGCATCGGCTCTCTTATCTAATCTACAACTACCAGGATTCCATGCAGTCAAAAAAATTCATGGTATTTGCCCCTAACCGGATGTTCCTGACCTATATTTCCGAGGTCTTGCCCGAGCTGGGTGTGGATGATGTGATGCAGTCCACCTTTGTGGATTGGGCCGCGAAACTGGTCAAACCTATGCTGCCGAAGGGATGGCGCATTACAAGTCCAGATAAACCGTTGGCGCTGTTCTTTGACGATGAACAAGAGCCGCGTGAGCAGGAGGCGGCCGCGAATCGGCTCCGCTTCAAAGGGTCGTTGGCGTGCAAGCAAGCCTTGGAGCAGTACATTCATTATATAATAGATACACGGATTCCCTTTAAAAAGCTGAGTTTCGTTTTCTCGCGTACCAAGCAAGTATTTGCGATAGGCGGCGACTTCATCAAAAAGAGCTTTATGGAGCTTTTTTCTCATCTTCCTTACCATCGCCGGGTGGATGCGCTGCGCAAGCATTTGAAGCAGGAGATGAACAAGCATTTTTACGCGCATTTGCGTGAACTGAAAATCGATTTGGATAAACAAGGCTTGGCTAAATATGAAAAAATGCTGGATCAGATCCTTGACAGCTACATGGTCTCCTTTCCGCGCCTGGAGGTATTCGCTTCCTATCGAGAGATGATGACGGATCCATCCCTGTTGCGCAGACTGGTCCCGACGGAAATCAGTGATGACGTAATCGAGGATACCAGCAGCTCGTCCCAAGATTTGTTCACACAGGAGAGAATCGAGGTCGAGGACATCGCTGCTTTGCTGTATCTTTATCATCTGGTGGAGGGGATGGACGGGTCTGGACAGTTCGATCACACCGTTATTGACGAAGCGCAAGATTTGAGTGCGCTGGAGATTGGTGTCATTGCCCTGGCAACGAAGGCGAACTCACTGACGATCGTCGGAGATATTGCCCAAGGAATTCATGCCTATCGCGGAATACATTCCTGGGATGAGCTGACCCAAGGTGTTTTTTTGCAGCCGAAAGCGAGCATGTATACGTTGTCGCAAAGCTATCGCTCTACCGTCGAGATCATGCGCTGTGCCAATGAGATTCTGAAGCAGATTGATCTGCCCATCACCGTTCTTGCCAAGCCTGTGCTGCGCTATGGCGAACGGCCAGAAATGCTCCTCCAGACGTCTCGCAACGAAATGTGGGAGAGAATTGCCAGCAAAGTAAAACAATATACCGATGAGGACTTTCGTTCCATCGCGATCGTGACCAAGACGATTGGCGGAAGCAAGCGGGCGCACAAATCGCTCAAAGCGCAGATTCCATCCCTGACCTTATTAAGCAGCAAAGACAAGCATTTTCCGGGCGGCATTACAGTCATGCCTGCATTTCTGACAAAGGGGTTGCAGTTTGATGTCGTCATCCTGGTCGATGTGGAACAATACGAACGCAATGAGTGGGATGCAAAGCTGTTGTACGTAGCGATGACTCGTCCTGTACATCGGCTGGTCGTAACGGGCAACCCAGATCAACCCGGGCAACTATGGATCAACATGTCACAAGAACTGTATACCACATCGTAGGCAAAAGCCCCCAGCAACGGTCATAAAGCCGATTGCTGGGGGCCTTTTCATGTTATTCGAACGAAACATTCTAGTGATCGCCGTGATTTCCTTTGGATGGGTTGGTAATCACATAGCCTTCTTGCGGCAGGTAGAGATAATCAATCACGATTCCGTCTAAAAGAGCTTCGTCCTTTTTGAGAATCACATCGATATCTTTATCCGTAGCTACGACTACATCGTCGTCTCCAGCCTTGTCCAAAGCGAGGCCGTAATGCGCATGATCGCCGTGGGAATGCGTTATGTAGACACGCAGCTTCAATTCCTTGTCTTCTTCCTGTTCCAATACGGTGTTCAGTTGCTTTGCTGCATTACGGGTAATTTTTACCTTCATGGGGCAAGTCTCCTAACTGGAATAAAGTCTCTTCTCCATATTAGCAAAGAGGGAATTGCAGATGCAATGTGGAAAGTTTACGAGTACTGTCTGATAGAGGAGGACTACTAGAAATGAAGATCGATTTGCGAAGTGATACAGTTACCAAACCAACGGAAGACATGATCCTGGCGATGGCACGGGCTGAAGTAGGAGACGATGTGTATCAGGAGGACCCTACTGTCAATCGTTTGGAAGAGATAGCGGCAGACATTCTGGGAAAGGAAGCCGCCTTGTTTGTGACGAGTGGCACGCAGGGGAATCAGGTGGCAGTCTTGACCCATTGCGTGAATGGTGATGAGGTAATCCTGGAAGCCGAATCCCATCTGTTCTACTACGAGAGCGGAGCGATGGCTGCTTTGGCTGGGGTCCAGACCCGAACATTGCCAGGTGAGCGCGGTGCAATGAAAGCTGCCGACGTGGAAAAGGCCATCCGAGGGAACAACATCCACTTCCCGAGAACAAAGCTGATCTGTATGGAAAATACGCATAACCGGGCAGGAGGAGCCATTCTGACACCGGAGCAGATGAAAGAAGTGTACGATGTAGCACGAAAACATCAGATCCCGGTGCACCTCGATGGAGCGCGATTGTTTAACGCAGCGGCAGCACTCAGCGTCGATGTCCGCGAGTTGACGAAGTACACGGATACGGTTCAGGTTTGTTTGTCCAAAGGCTTGAGTGCCCCTGTCGGTTCGATTTTGGCAGGCGATCGGGATTTTATTGCTGAAGCGAGATGGTGGCGCAAAAAGCTGGGAGGCGGCATGCGGCAGGCAGGTTATTTGGCGGCGCCGGGGATCATTGCGCTCACGCAGATGACGGGACGTCTGACAGAAGATCATATTCATGCCCAACAATTGGAAAAAGGACTGCGTGAGCTTGGGCTGGATGTAGCGCCGGTAGACACCAATATCGTGCTGGTCAATACGGCTTCCCGACAATTGACAGCCGTGGATTTCATCTCGCGTTTGAGTGATAAAGGGGTCTTGGCAAGCGATTTTGATGAGTACGTGACGCGCTTTACAACGCATCGCCATATCAGTGAGAGTGATATTTCCCGTGTTCTGGAAATCATCACAAGCGTATTGGAAGAAAGCCCCCTCCGTCTGTAGGGGGCTCCTATTATTGTCCGGGCAGTTGTGTAAATCACAGCCGCCTATGAAATACTAGGGATAATCCAATCAGGTGGAAATGGAGGGAAGGGAATGATCTCAGGACGGGATCGGGAACGCATACAAAACCAGATGCAGCGTGACGAGAGTAAAATCGTCAATATTGTGCTGAACAACGACACACAAGTAGCCGGAGAAATCGAACAAGCCACCCACCAGGGGATCTATCTGGCAGATGGCAGGTACTATGAGTATGAGCAGATTCAGGAAATCAACGGTTTGTAGACGAACTGCTACAGGTGAGGGGCAGGAAAAAAGTGGCGCAGGCCATTAGGTAGTTCTTTTTGCCAAAGGCCCCAGACGTGATCTCCCGGCTTCTCGCGATAGGAGACAGCAGCACCTTTTTGCTCCAGGATTTGCTTGGCTTCGCGATTCCAGTAGATAAAATCATAGGTCCCGCTATGTGTCTCCACTGCCGTCTCATCCAAACCGACGACCATCCAGATGTCCAGCCAGTTTAAGCTCTCCTTCATGGTCAAAGCGTCCAACGTAGGCTGAAAGAAAGCGCCGGACAAGGATAGTACCTTTGGAAACAGATCAGGCCGATCCAACGCGAGATGAAGGGATACGGTCCCGCCCAAAGAATCACCTGCCAAGACACGTGATGAAGGATCGCGGCGGATAGGATAACGCTCCTCGATATAGGGGAGCAATTCGTCTGTAAAAAAGCGTTTGTAGGCTTCCGTGCGGGAACCGTTGGCAGCGTACTCGCTGGTGCGTTTGCTTCGCTCGACAGAGACGCCTACGATCATGAAGGGTTCGATGCCTTCTTCGAGGATCAATTGATTGGCGATCGTTGCGATTCTGCCCATCGTAAAAAAATCATTTCCATCCTGGCAATAGACGACTGGGTACGAAAGAAGTTCGTTATATCCTGGGGGTGCGTACACTTTGACCAGGCGAGGAGCATCCACGTATTGGCTGGGGACTTCTTCCTTGAAAATCGTGCGTTTTACATAATCTGACACGTTTTACGGCCTCCTACGTTTTCCACAAAATAAACTTAAGGCTTGAAAAATAATGATACAGCTTTTATAGTAAATGATAACAGGAAGGAAATAAACCCTGTAATATCAATGCTATAACACATTAAA
>DASQMM010000702.1:0-7833 GCA_035645495.1 Brevibacillus sp.
GGATTAACGGAGTGCCGATCTTGATCGGATAAGGTGCCAGCTCCGGCTTCCACTTGTCCTCCGGCTTGTGGTATTGAACGACGAGGTTTCCGCCGTTTTCCACGTATTTGAGCAGGCGGTCATTGCTTGCCAGCAGCTCCGGACGGAAGCCGTAGGCGCGAATCCCCAGGACGATGGTATCGTACTGACTCAAGTCGCCGGATTCGATGTCCTTGGCAGAGAGATTGGTCACATCTACGCCAAATTGCCGCAGATACTGATCGATGTTGTCAAAACCGCTGGAGACGTAGCCGACCTTCATGCCCTCCGGCACTTGCAGATCAAACGCCTGGATCTTCAGCTCCGCCGGCTTGACGAAATAGGTGGTGCCGATATGCGGGTAGCGGATGACCTGCGCCCCGTGACGGCTCTCTTTGCCATTTCCTCTGGCAACAGCGGTAACCGTGTAGGTGTCCGGCTTGACCGATGCGGACGCCGTGACCGTAAAGGCGACAGACTGTGTCTCACCCTTGGCCGTAAAATCAAGCGATGCTGCATTCGGCACAACGCTCCAGCCAGCAGGCACCACAAGCGAGATGTTTGTCTTCGCTGCACCCGGCGTATAATTGCGCACGGTGACCTTGACCGGAATTGATTCCTTTGGTTTCAACGTATTCAGGACCGTAGCTCCCGGACTAAGCTCCATGGCATAGGGAGGAAGGACCGCTACGGGATCCGCTGGAGCAACCCGACTGGTCGCGGCGGAATTGGCAAAGCTGTACGTTACATCCGCGCTGACCAGGCTGGCAGCATACGGCTGGAAGAGTTCGGCATTGGCCGGGACAGTCACCTCATAGGTCGCCGTAGCCGTCTGATTGTAACCTACTGTCTTGAAGCTCGTTTCGCCTTTTGCTTTTGCCTGCCAGCCTTTTGGCAGATTCAGCTTGACGTCTACCTCGTTCACGGACGACTGTCCGCCATTGTAGACGGTCACACTCATGTTCGTCTTCTGTCCTGCCACCAGTTCATTCGTCTCCGGCCTTACCTTGATGACGAGTGACAGCGCTTCTGCACTTGCTTTGTTCAACTGCCCTTCCTTGACCTGAAGCCGATGCAGCAGGTCCTGCTTCACAGCATCGCTCAGTTTGGAATTTTTGATATCTGTTATTGTCTGCTGCAGATCATCTTTCATGGCGTGCACTGCTACAGCGACATCCGCAAAACGCGGATAGGCGGCAATCACATTGTCAGCATCCTTTTGCAGCTTTTTCAGGCCAGCGATGATCGGTCCCGAGCCAGGCTGTGTGGTCACTTCCCGTGCAAGGTCGTCAAACGTGAAGGCGATTCCGTCAAAAAAGCCGGATTCCTGTCCCGTGCCAACGGGTGATGCCGCAGCTGCTTCCAGCTTGTAGTAGCTGTAGCGCTCCCCTTCGTCGTAGTGGCGTCCCATACCCTGGCTCTTGTGCATAAAGCGGGACTCCTCGCCCAGTTGCAGGTAGGAAGCGCCGTACAGCTCGTCATAGTCCCCGACCGGAATCCGGACGGAGTACGCGTCCTCCTTGGCTGGCACATAGAGCTTTTTCACCTGCCAGGGAGCAATCCCCTCGCGTGCATGCTGCGGGAAAACATCGGGATTGGCAGCGTCGGCAAAAGCTTTGACTGTAATGACATTAATGGCACGATGATGGCCGTGTGTAGAGGGTTCATTCAGGAATGCGGGAATGACGACATCAGGACGCAAGGTGCGGATCGTGCGGATCAGCCTTTCATACGCTTCCTGCTCTCCCCATTTTTCCAGGGTTTCATCCGGGCTTTTGGAGAAGCCGAAGTCGTAAATCGGATCATTGATCTTTTGGCTCAGCATTTCCAGATGGACATTCGTGACTTTGGAAGCCTCTTGCAGCTCCCGCGTGCGGATGATGCCCAAGGCGTTGTCCAGCTCGCTGCCGATCTCGTTTTGTCCCCCTTCGCCGCGGTTGGCGATGACACTATACGTGTCTACCCCCTGACCGAGAGACAAATACGCCAGCATGGCGCTATGCTCGTCGTCGGGGTGGGCTCCCGTGTTCATGGCACTGGCGATGGTGGTCAGCGGTTTGATCGCCTTCCACAAATCCATGACCCCGCGATCGGCATGCGCGGTCTGTGGTGCCGCCGGCCATACCAGACTCCCGGCGAGCGCAGCCGCTGTCACAAGCGAACACAGCTTGGCAAATTTCCCATTCCTCATGAACTCTCCTCCATTCCCTTTTCAGATTGGATGTATCTCAATCACGGCACGTATGTTGCATTTCTTGGCTGCCGCCGAGGATTGACCGATGCAAAGGGGGATGAAGCCATTACATTGCCGCACTTGTCTTGTCGCCAGTCAGTTTGCGCGAGAGGAACAAGACCAGGATGATGACGGCAATTTGCAGTACGCCATAGGCGCAGGCAGTGCCGAATTCAAAATTGTACATGCGCTGGTAGACGGCTACGGACAGTGGAATCGTCCGCGGTGTAAAGATCAGGATGGAAGCGACGAACTCACCGATACACTGGACAAAGGCGAGCAGCGTACCAGCGAGAATTCCGCCCCATGCCATCGGGAAAACCACGCGGCGGAAGCTGTACCACCAGGAGGCCCCGAGATTGCGTGCCGCTTCCTCCACGGATGGGTCCATCTGCATCAAGGTAGCCGAGGTAGAGCGGAAAACCAGCGGCAGATGGCGGACGAAGTAGGCCAGCGGTATGATCCAGAACGTCCCGATCAGCACTTGATTGAAGCTGAATACGGTCGGTTCGCTAAAGGCTGCGATCAGGTTGACAGCCACGACGGTGCCGGGCAATGCCCACGGCAGCATGATCAGCACATCCATCAAGGTCTTGCCCTTGAAGTTGAGGCGCACCATCGCATAGGCGGCGGCTACCCCAAACAGCACGATCCCGATCGAAGCGACAGCGGACAGCTGCAAGCTGTTGGCGATCGGACGCCAGGTCTTGCTGTCTGTAAATAAATCGATGTAATGCTCCAGCGTGTACTGCGGCGGCAAAATCTGTACCGTCCAGGTCCCGTCGACTGAGAAGGAGATGAGGATGAGGACGAGAATCGGCAGCATCAGAATGATCGTCGCAATAAAGGAGAGGATCATCGTAACCGTACGGCCCGTCTTGCTTTTGATCTCGGTCCGGTGCACGCTGACTCCCTTGCTCAGATTCTGGTAGTTGCGCGCTCCCTGATACCAGCGCATCAGCAGCAGGAAGGCGACGGAGACCACGGAGAGAATCGTCGATTGCGCCGCAGCCATATCCAGGTCCCCGTTGGTACGGGACAGGTAGATCTGCATGGTCATGGTCCGGTCGATGCCGAAGATGAGCGGCGCGGTGTAGGACGCCATCGAAATCATGAAGACAAGCAAGGACGAGGCGACCATTGCCGGGGTCAGCATCGGCAGGATGACTCGGCGCCAAACCGTAAAGCGATTCGCTCCGAGATTGGCGGCAGCCTCTTCCAGCGAAGGGTCCAGTCCCTTGATCGCTGCGGTCGCCGTCATGAAAAAGTAGGTATACATGGTAAAAGTATGGACGACCACGACACCCCAAAAACCTTTAAGCGAAAACGGCACCTGCGCCAGCCCGAACAGCTCCTTGATCGCCCGGGGGAAGATTCCACTCTCCCCATAGAGGAACGTAAAGGACAAGACCCCGATCAAAGGCGGCAAAGCCATCGGAACCAGGGCCAGGACGGAGAGAATCTTGCGTCCGGGAAACTCGTAGCGCTCCAGCAAAAACGCCATGGTCACACCGACGATTCCGCAGGTGATGACACTCAATACCGATATGTAGATGCTGGTCCACAGAGCCTCCAGATTGGCAGTGTGCTCCAGACTGAAAAAGCGGATATAGTTTTTCCAGGTAATCTCTTCATCTACGTTGACGCTGGCTAGAAAGGTCTCGTACAGCGGGTAGATGACATAGGCAAGTAAAATGATAAAGAGCGGCGAAACCAGAACATAGACGAAATAGGGTGAAGCGGTGATCGACCTTCGTCTCGCTGGTGCGGATGCCGGCTGTATCTGCGTGCTCATCGCTTCTCCTCCCTACTCTGTAAAGTAAATGCTTTCTTTGGGGATCTGCAAACGGATCGTCTCTCCCCGTTGTTTGATAGGTCTCCCGAGATTGATCGACATGCTGCGTAGAGACTCTTCACCGACACGTGTGACATAGTTGACGCATGCGCCGGTAAACTCCGACATATCGACCGATCCCGTGACGACATTCTCCCCTTCTGTCACCAAACTCTCCTGGATGGACTCCGGGCGAATGGACATCAGGACACTCTCCCCAGCCGCGATCCGGGCTTTGGGCGAGGCATTTTGGCGCAATCCGGTCAGTACCTGGCCGGATGCCGTACGGACCTTAACTTCGTCCCCTTCCACGCCGACGATGGTACCGTTCCATAGATTGGTCTCCCCGATGAAGGACGCAACAAAGCGATTGACAGGGAAATGGTAGATTTCATGCGGTGTGCCTACCTGCTGCACCTCTCCGCCCTGCATGACCATGATCCGATCTGACATGGACATCGCTTCAGACTGGTCATGCGTAACGTAAATGGTCGTGATGCCCAGCTCCAATTGCAGACGCTTGATCTCAAAGCGCGTCTCTTCCCTCAGCTTGGCATCCAGATTGGACAGCGGCTCATCCAACAGCAGAATCTGCGGCTCGATGACCAGCGCCCTGGCTAAAGCAACCCGTTGCTGCTGACCGCCTGAGAGCTGATCGATCCGTCGCTCTCCATAACCAGTCAGCCGAACCAGATCCATGATCCGCTCGACGCGTTCCTTGGCTTCTCCCTTTGCGACCCTGCGCACTTGCAAACCAAACGCGATGTTTTCAAAAACGGTCATATGCGGGAACAGTGCATAGTTCTGAAACACCATCCCGGTATTTCGCTTATGTGGCGGCACAGCAGTCACTTCCTGACTGCCGAAGCGGATGCTGCCTTCTGTCGGGTAATAAAAACCTGCGATCATCCGCAGTGTCGTCGTTTTTCCGCAGCCACTCGGACCAAGGAACGTGAAAAATTCGCCTGATTCGATGTGAATGTGGACATCCTCGACCCCTTTTGCCGTGCCAAATCGTTTATGTACATGATCCAGTGTTACGCTGCTCATCCGATCCTGTCTCCTCCTTCGTGCAAGTCGTCGTATGCCAGACAAGCGACGAGACGGAAAGGAATGTTCCTTCCCGCCTGCTGCCCGTCTTTTTTCTTCTTACTTCTTGCCTTTGCCCTTGATGTTCTCATCCCAGTACTGCATCCACTCTTTTTCCTTCTCCGCCATGACATCCCAGTCGATGTCCAATGGCTTGAGCTCCAGTGTTTGCATGAATTCCGGTAGCTGATCCTTGCTGATGTCGCTGCGCGCCGGGAATTGGAAGCGTTCTTTCGCCAGCTGGGAAGCGATTTCAGGACTCATCAAAAATTCCATGAATTTTTTGGCGGCTTCGGTGTTTGGCGCGTTTTTGACGATGGCGATACCATCGACGAGGATAGGAGCACCGCTCTTCGGATAGATAAAGTCGTATGGATGGTTGTTTTTCAAGCCCTGGAGGAGGACGTCCTGCAGGTTCCACAGAGAAATGACGCCTTCCTGGCGGTCAAGCTTGAGGTACAGATTCGTCGGGTCTTGCGTGTATTCTTTGGTGTTGGCATCCAGCTTGAGCAGCCACTCATAGCCTTTCTCCGGCGTATCAGGTCCTTGACGATAGATCATCGCGGAGTAAATCGTGCGCATCGTGCCGGATGGAAGGACGTTGCGGATGACGATCTTGTCTTTGTATTTCGGATCAAGCAGTTCATCCCAATCCTGCGGTGCTTCTTCTTTTTTCAGAGCATCCTTGTTGTACATGATGACTTCTGGCAAAAGCATTTCGCCAATCCAGCGGTACTCCTTGTCTTTGTACAGATCTGGAATTTGGTCCGCAAACGTAGGCTTGTAGGCTTCCAGAAGCCCTTCATTGGCAGCAGTGCTCAGAGCAGACTGTGTGCCGCCCCACCAGAAGTCCGCCTGCGGGTTCGCTTTCTCGGCACGGACGCGCTCCAGGATTTGCTGGGCACCCATTTCCAGCGTTTCGACCTCGATATTCGGATATTTTTCGTTAAATTGCGGCAGGACCACTTCAAAAATGTTTTTGTCACGTCCTGTGTAGATAACCAGTCTTTCCGGCTCGTTGGACGGTGCCGGCTGTTCACTTGGCTGCTGTGTGGTAGTCTGTCCTCCGCCTTGTGAGTTGTTGTTCTCGGCAGGCTTTTGTTCCTGTCCGCCGCCCGAGCACGCCGCTACGGCAAGTGCCAGGGAACTGGCGAACAGACCCTGCATCCATTTTTTCATCTTTCCTTGTGCTTTGCTCAACGCTTACTCCCCCTTCAACTTTTCACGCTTTATCCAGCAATCTTGTCGATGGAAATGCTTCCAAAACGGAATGCACGGCACCGATCAAGCCCGCTTGCTCCCCGAGTGTCGCCTTTTTCAGACAAGGCACCTTGGGCACCCACTCGGTCAGCCATTCTTGAATCTTCCTCACCCCTTCGTCGTCAATATGGACCATCTCTCCACTCAGGATTAAGAGCTCCGGATTCAAGATGCTGACGATGTTGGCCATTCCATACGCCCAGTGCCGGTATACGTCGTCAAGCAATGTTTGGGCTTCGACGCTGCCTGCCCTGGCGTGTTGGATGAGCTCTTCTATGACACTCGACCCTTCCTGAAGGTCAGAGAGGACTCCCTCGGCCTGCTGCAAGATACCGGGTACGGAATAATGGGTCTCAAATACTCCGGAGGCTCCATTGCGGCGATTCTGTTCGGGGCCAATCATCATGAAGCCGATCTCCCCCGCTGCTTCTCTGCTGCCGCGATAGAATTGACCATCTAAAATAACGCCTGCCCCAATCCCGGTACCGACGTACATGTAGACAACATGCGAATGTCCGACTCCTACCCCGCGCACATACTCGCCGAGCGTCATCAGATTCACGTCGTTGTCAATGATCACCGGAACGCCCAATCGCGCTTCCAAGGCTTGCTGGATCGGCGAATCCATCCAGCCCGTACTCGGTGAAAAGCTGACGGTGCCCTGGCCCCGCTGGGTGACGCCTTGCAATCCTACGCCCATCCCAAGCAACTGGTCGTGTGACATGCCGCTGTCGGCCAGCAATCGCGTCAGACCGGCCACCAGGTCCTCGATGACCCGCTCCCCGTTGGCAGGCTGCTCTAGCCGCTTGCGACATCGTGCCATGAACTCGCCCTTGAGGTTGGCGATGGTCATATCCAGCGTAGAGCCTTCAAAAATCGCCCCTGCAATCGCGTACGCCTGGTAGTTGTACTCAAGCAGGATCGGCTTTCTTCCTCCTCTGGAGTCGCCCATCCCTACCTCCTGCAAAAGCCCCTCCTGAATCATTTCATCGACCAGGGCAGAGACACATGGACGGCTGAGCTGCGTCTGTTTGGATATATCGGCGCGGGATATTTGACCGTGTTGGATCACCTGTTGCAGGACCTCTTCTTTGTTTAGCTTTTTCACCAGTTTGCTGTTTCCGGTCTTCCTAGGTACTCGCACGCCTGTTCTTTCACCACCATACTGTTAGTTAAACTTACTAACAAAGTTATCCAGATTATACCTACTGGTAACAGAATAGTCAAACTATTTATAACTATGACTCTCCTCTGACAGATCCCCCAGGCATCAAGGCTAAAAACAAAGCATCCCGCCCACGTGAAAAGGGTAACGGGATGCTGCTTTCTTCGATATTCTTTTACCTGATAACCGCTTTACCGGTAATGGCATCCAGCTGGATGATGTGATCGGCATACG
>DASQMM010000703.1:0-4554 GCA_035645495.1 Brevibacillus sp.
CGCAATGCAGGCCTAGTGAAAAGCATTCGCGGTGCTTACGGCGGATATGTCCTTGCCAAGCAACCCGATGAGATCTCTGCAGGCGATGTCATTCGCGTGCTGGAAGGACCGATCAGCCCTGTGGAATTCGCAGAGGAGGAGGATGCAGCGAAGCGCTATCTGTGGCTGCGCATTCGCGACAGCATCTCTTCGGTGCTGGATTCTACTTCGCTGCAGGATTTGATTACCTTTCAGGATGACGGGCGCACGGACAACTACATGTTTTATATCTAATGATGGAAGTAGAAGGTGACTTTTGTGTCGGAAATGATCTATTTTGACCATGCCGCCACCACCCCGGTACATCCGCGTGTCGTAGAGGCCATGACACCCTACCTCACCCAGGTGTACGGCAATCCTTCCAGTGTGCACGGTTTTGGGCGCAAGGCTCGCCAGGCATTGGAAAAGGCCAGAGACGAGATTGCAGGCTCCTTGCATGTCGATCCGCAGGCGTTGATTTTTACAAGCGGCGGCACGGAGGCGGATAATCTGGCAGTGATCGGTGGTGCGTTGGCTCAACAGGGCCGGGGACGTCACGTCATTACGACGCAGGTCGAGCATCATGCAGTCTTGCACGCCTGTGAATACCTGGAGCAGATCGGATACGAAGTGACGTATCTTCCGGTGGATGAGACGGGAACTGTGCGCATGAGCGACCTGGAAAGGGCCGTTCGTGAAGATACAGTGCTCGTCTCGGTGATGTATGGCAACAACGAGGTAGGAACGCTGCAACCGATTGAACAGATCGGACGTTTTTTGCGTGAGCGCCACATCATCTTTCATACAGATGCCGTGCAAGCATATGGGGTGCTGCCGCTTGATCCAGAAGAGCTGTTTGTCGACATGCTCTCGGTTTCGGCACATAAAATCAACGGCCCCAAAGGAGTCGGTGCTCTGTACGTTGGCAAGCACGTTCCGATTTCTCCTTTGTTGCATGGCGGGTCACAGGAGAGAAAACGTCGTGCAGGGACGGAGAATCTGGCGGGGATCGTTGGCTTCGCGGAAGCTGCCCGGATCGCGGAAACAGAACGGGAAGAGCGGGTAGCCAAGTACAAGCAGATCAAGGCAGCTATCCTTGCGCGCTTTCAGGACGCCGGAATTGCGTACCACGTAAATGGACATCCTGAACACACGTTGCCGCATATCCTGAATGTCAGCTTTCCGGGAATCGAGACGGAAACCATGTTGATGAATCTGGATCTGGTACAGGTAGCAGCTGCCAGTGGTTCGGCTTGTACATCGGGTTCTTTAGAACTGTCGCATGTCTTGCAAGCGATGAATCTTGGTGAGGAGCGGGCAGAATCCGCGATACGCTTCAGCTTCGGGATCACCAACACTGTCGAAGAAGCAGAGCTGGCCGCGAAAAAAATCGTACAGATCGCAACGCGTTTGCAAAAATAAATGAAGAAGACCAGTCTGGCGAATGGATGCCGGGGACTGGTCTTGTTTTTTTGCTTACGATGATTCCTTCGGTATGAGAAAGCGGACGGTTGTACCTTCTCCCAGCTTGCTCTCGATATGCAGGCCTTCTCCGTATAATTGTCTTAATCTGCGGTCTGTATTGCGCAACCCGATACCACCACTCGTAGCAGGAGAGTTGCCTCTATTGCGTAGGAGCGTATTTTCGTCCATCCCGCAGCCGTCATCAATCACGCTAATTTCCACAAAATGCTCCTTGTTAACCGCTCGTATCGCTAGCGTTCCCCCCTGTTTTCGAGAAAGCAAACCGTGGCGAACTGCATTCTCCACCAATGGCTGAATGGAGAGCGGAGGCAAAAAAATGGAAAGCTCCGGCTCAACATTCCAGATTACTTGCAGCCTATTCCCAAAGCGTTCCTGCTCGATAAACAAATAGGAGCGAACCAATTCGAGCTCTTGGGAAAGGGGGACCTGCCTGTCGAGATTATGAAAATCAAAGCTGGACCTCAGATAGTTGCCGAATTCTTCCAGCAAATCATTCATCCGCTTGAGATCGAGATGACTGAGTGCGGAGATAGCATTCAGTGTATTGAATAGAAAATGCGGTTGAATCTGCGCTTGCATAAAGGCAGCCTCTATGCGCAGGCGGTCGCGAACTGACTGCTTTAATTCGGTCAATGCCTTGACGCGGGCCCTCAGCTCCAGAACGTCCATGGGTTTTGTTACATAATCGTTGGCTCCAGACAGGAAGCCTGCTTCTATATCCTCGACTCGGGTACGGGCAGTCAAGAGGAGGACGGGCAACTCGGAAATGGAAAAACGTTCGCGAATATTTCTTGTTAGTTCATAACCGGACATATGCGGCATCATGACATCCGCTATGACCAGATCCCATTCCCCACGATCCAGATAGGAGAGCGCTTCTTCTCCGCTGGCGGCAGTCACGATGTCATACCGATCCGCGGAAAGCAGCTCTTGGGTGATGTGCAAATTCATCGGATCGTCGTCCACGAGGAGGATCTTCAGCTTGTCCTCCTGCTCCCTGAGATCCGGTAAAAGCCGCTCGGCTGATGCGGCTGCAAACGCATTTGCGGGCGATACTGAGCGCGGTTCCTCACGTTTTGCAACAGGCTCAGGCAAAACGGTTGCATCCACATCTGCTAATGGCAGGGAAAAAGAAAAGATGGAGCCTTTTCCAAGGGTAGAACTCACTGTCAGTCTGCCGCCATGCAATTCGACCAGATGTTTGCAAATGCTTAACCCCAGCCCGATTCCTCCCTTTGCTTCTGCCGCGTTTGAGGCGCTTTGTTCATAAGGATAGAAGATTCGCTTCTGAGCTTCCTCGTCTATGCCGATCCCCGTGTCCGCAACATGGATAACCGCCATTCCGTCTCTTGTTTCCGCCCATAAGGTGATGCTTCCCTCTTCGGTAAATTTGACGGCATTATGCAAGAGATTGAACAGAATCTGGATCATCCGGTTTTCATCGGCCAGTACAGGTGGAAAAGCAGCGGGGATCTTGTTTTCAAACCGTATAGGTTTCCCCTTGAGCGTGAAGGCAAGCATATCGAATACGCCGGTGGCTACCGATTGTACCTGGACGCTTTGCAGATTCAGCCGAATTCCTTTTTCTCTCAGCAGGGTTAAGTCCAGCAGATCATTCAAGGTATGGGACATGCGTTTTCCAATGGAGATCAAGACATCCAGATGCTGGGCGTCCTTTTGGCTCAGCGTGCTGTTCTTGCTCTCTATCACAGTTTGGGCGATGTTCAACATGCCATGCAATGGATTACGCAGCTCGTGTGACGTGTTCGCCAAAAATTCATCTTTTTTCTTATCAGCTGCAAGCAATTCTGCTGCCAATCTCTGTGATTCGGCTGCGGTGTGAAAATAACGTTTGAACCAAAAAGTGCTGAAGAACAAAAACGTTGTAAGGAAATCAATCGGGTAAAAATCAACGTGCACAGGCAAACTTGACTTGATCATTCCCCACAACACATTCAAGGTGATGGCAATGCCACCTAGAAGTATAAAAATACTGTCTTCCCGATTCTTGGCTACCGCCCGAATGAGAAGGAACACTGTTAACGGGAACGGAATCGCGTAAAGCAAAGTAAGCAAAGGCAATGCACGTAAAGACAGGTTCGTCGGTACAACCAAGAACCATATGGCCGTGATTGCGTAGATCCACGACACCCAACGAAACGCTCGGATGCCCGTATATTCAGGCAGCAGGTGTCGGATGAATTGCAAAAGAAACACGGCGATTCCCAGGAGTGACAAGTACACGCAGGTAGTAAACCAATCGTATGACAAGGAAATCCGGTTCAACAGAATTCGATCATCCGCCAGAACGGTCATGATCATGGCGGACAGGACAAGCAACGCGAAGTAAATCAGTGCCTTCTCCCGTGTACTCAATAAATAAAGAATGACAGCATATAGAGCATGCATGCCCAAAATGACGGCAACCATGAATTGCATGCTTGTGGTAAAGCTCACTTCGGAATCGATCGCGGCAGCGCTCCCGAACTTGATCGAATTTATGATCCCGCCCTTGCCAGGATGAACGTAGTTGGATACCTGAAGGACGATGTCCATTTCTGTTCCGGTCACTGTAAAAAAGACAGTAGTTGGAAGGACATGGGGTATGTAGGTTTCCTTGCTCAATGATGGCTGACCAGATTGGGCCAACAGATTGCCATTTACGTACAACGCGAAGGAGGTTCCGATATACGGGATGCGGATTCCGTAGGTGTCCTTTTGGTTTGGATCGAGCTTGATGCGCAATCGATAGGTTCCGGAGCCGTAATTCGTTTGCTCAGGAGAACCCAGGGCTGAATGCCAGGCGCCGGGGACTTGAATAAGATCTGGCTGTTGGTCTGGCAAAGGATGAACCAGAAGCGCGTGCGGATAAAATTCCCACTCTCCGTCCAAGGTAATCGCACGGGTATGCGCAAAGTCCCAGTCCTGCATATCTAATTGCCCTTGCAGAATGGCTTTATGCTCGGGCGGTACTTGTAGTGTGATCCAGAAGATTCGAATGATTGTCAGGATCAAAATAAACAGAAGGCTGATCCATATGATTTTTCTTTT
>DASQMM010000704.1:0-6037 GCA_035645495.1 Brevibacillus sp.
CTTCTCTTTGGCTTCTGCGAGCAATTCTTCGACCAAACCGTAGAGTTGCAAGACTTTTTCGTCACCAGATTCGATCAGCTTGTCGACGTTGCCCCGCACGCCCAAATGTTTGCCGAGAAGCATGCGCAGGTTCAGATACGGCTGCAGGTGGCTGATCGGATAGGAGCGCAGGACATGCGGCTGGCAATCAGGCGGAATATGGATAGGAACGGTCCTGCTGACAGCAGAGCGTGCCGGAAGTTTCGCTTTCTTTTCTTCCACGGCGGGTTCCGTAGTGCTTAGTGCCTCCTGAAGCTGCTGCTGCTCCTCTACAAGACGCTGCCGTTCCTGTGGATTTTGCAGGCGGTTGACCAGATCCAGTCCGTCCATGGCATCTTTCGCGTAAAGCACGATTCCGCGATACTCCGGGGCGATCCGATTAGAGGTGAACTTCCTGGTCAGAGCTGCCCCTCCCACCATCATCGGCACATCGATCCCTGCATCGCGCAAATCTTGTGCCGTAATCACCATCTGTTGCGCCGATTTTACCAGGAGTCCTGACAAGCCAATGGCGTCCGGCTTTTGCTCCCGGCAAGCGGCGATCAATTGCTCAGGCGGCACCTTGATTCCCAGGTTGACGACCTCATAGCCATTGTTGGAAAGGATAATTTCTACCAGGTTCTTCCCGATGTCATGCACATCCCCTTTGACAGTAGCTAGCAAAATCTTCCCTTTGGCCGCCGAGTCTGCCTTCTCCATGAACGGCTCCAGGAAGGAGACCGACGCCTTCATGACTTCTGCGCTTTGCAATACTTCTGCTACGATCAACTGATTGGCGTTGAACAGTCTACCTACCTCTTCCATTCCCTTCATCAGCGGGCCATTGATGATGTCGAGCGGCACGTACTTCTCCAGCGCCAGCTTGAGATCCTCGATCAAGCCGTCCTTCGAGCCTTCGACGACATAGCGGGCGAGACGTTCCTCCAGCGTCAAGGTAGATACCTCGACCTTTACTTCCTTCTTCTTCACCCGGTAAAACTCTGTGAAAGCAGCCAAGGTCTCGTCATTGGTATGAAACAGCAGGTCCTCTGCCAGCTTTCTTTCCGCTTCCGGAATGCTCGCGTAGCGCTCCAGCTTTTCCGTATTGACGATGGCATAGTCCAGTCCTGCGAGTGTCGTATGATAGAGGAACACAGCGTTCAGCACTTCTCTGCCTGCTGCCGGCAAACCAAACGAGACGTTGCTTACACCCAAAATCGTCTTGCATGCGGGCATCGCCTGCTTGATCAATCTGATGCCTTCTACGGTCTCTTTTGCTGATCCGATGTACTGTTCGTCCCCTGTTCCGACCGGGAATACCAATGGATCGAAAATAATATCCTCCGGCTTCACGCCAAATTGGTTCACCAGCAGATCGTAGGAGCGCTTCGCTACCTCCAGCTTCTTCTCCCGCGTCACCGCCATTCCGGCTTCTTCAATCGTTCCTACTACGACAGCCGCTCCGTACTGACGGATCAGCGGCGCTACCTCTTCAAAGCGCTTTAGACCGTCCTCCAGGTTGATCGAGTTAAGGATCGCTTTTCCTTGGGAATAGCGCAGTCCCAGCTCCATTACCTGCACATCTGTAGAGTCGATCATCAGCGGAGCCTTCACTTTTTTGCAGACAAATTGCAGGAATTTCTCCATATCGGCGTATTCATCCCGATCCGGATCAGCCAGGCAAATATCGATGATCTGCGCTCCACGCTTCACCTGAGCGCGGGCGATGTCCGACGCTTCCTCGTACTGTCCTTGCGCGATCAATTCCCGAAATTTCCGCGAGCCGATCACATTGGTACGCTCTCCGACCAGCAAGGGACGGTTATCGTCTTCCACATAGACAACCTCGATACCGGATACAGCACTTACGGACTTCCCTGGATTCACGCGCGGCTTCAAGTCTTTCAACGCCTCTGCCATCGCCCGGATATGCTCTGGTGTGGTTCCGCAACACCCACCTGCTACGTTGAGCCAGCCCTGCTCGGCAAATGCCCGCAGTTTGGCAGCAAGTCCTTGCGGTGTCTCGTGGTAGTGGCCGTTTTCATCTGGCAATCCGGCATTGGGATAACAGCTTACTCCGCAATTCGCCAGACCGGACAACGTTCGCAAATGATCGCGCATGAATTCCGGACCAGTGGCACAGTTGAGTCCCACAGAGACAGGCTGCAGATGCTCCAGTGAAAAGTAGAAGGCTTCGATGTTTTGCCCAGCCAGCGTCGTCCCCATCGGCTCGATCGTACCGGAGATCATCACCGGCACCTCGACTCCGGTCTCTGCAAAAGCTTTGCGAATCCCGATCCCGCCTGCCTTGACGTTGAGGGTGTCCTGGGACGTCTCCAGCAGCAAGACATCCACTCCTCCGAGCAACAGCCCTTTTGCCTGGCGGTAGTAAGACTCGACCAATTCGTCAAACGTCACACCCCCGGTGAGCGAGAGTGTCTTGGTTGTGGGTCCCATGGAGCCTGCGACATACCGTGGCCATTCTGGCGTGGAATAGCGATCGACCGCTTCCTTTGCCAATCGAGCTGCAGCAATGTTGATCTCCAAATCCTTGTCTGCTACGTCGTATTCGGCAAGGACAACAGATGTGGCTCCGAACGTATTTGTCTCGACGATGTCGGCTCCCGCTTCCAGATACTTCTCATGGATTCCTCGGATGACATCGGGTCTGGTCAGATTGAGCAGCTCATTACAGCCGTCGTATTCCTCCCCGCCAAAGTCTTCTGCTGTCAGATTTGCCTGCTGCAGCATGGTCCCCATGGCACCGTCCAGGATTAAAATCTTCTGGGTAAGCTGTTCTCGAAAAGTAGGTTTCATCGGCTTGCTCCTTTTCTCTCCAGCGCTCTCGTATTTGGGCATTAAAAAATCCTCTTCTAGTGAAAGAAGAGGATTTGTCCGCGGATACAGATACGCCTGAACCATCCTCTTATCTTTCAAAGCAAAGCGCTTTGCTGGAATTGGCACCGAATTTAATTCCGGTTGCCGAGGCTTCATCGGGCCAGTCCCTCTGCCTCTCTGGATAAGAGTTGTACAGCTATTCAAGTTTTTGGAATTTACAAGACATTTGCAAGTATCTTAACACCCCCTTGCGAGAGAGTCAATTGAGAATTTGTCTATTTTTCTGAGGAAGCCTGTGTACTGGCCCAAATTTTGTGGAATTTAGACATTCGCCCACGCCAATCTACACGTCCGTGTATAGACTACAGCATAAAGGAAAGGAGGGGAAACAAACATGAGTACTTCATATTGCGGCAATGGGTTCTTCGGAGACAGCTTCGCACTGGTGCTCGTACTGTTTATCCTGCTGGTTATCGTCGGGTGCTCAGACGACTGCTAGGGAAACAAATCCATTGATGAGAAAGGTCCTGGAGAAATCCCGGGCTTTTTTCGCGTTATCCTCGTAGATATGCCTGGCGCTGAATCTGTCCCGGTCGATTGTCAGTCCTCCTCTGTTTTGCTATCATGGGGAACGAAGTCCAACAAAGGAGCGAAACGCCGTGGATACACTTCTCCCCCGCGACAAGGACGAATTTCTCGATTGCCTGGAAACCGTCAAGGTGCTGGAGCAAAGCGAATTTGAGACATACAGTATCGTCAAACATACCGAAACACAGCAGCATTATCTGCGTTATTTTCTCATTCATATCAAGTGGATGGAGGGCGGTCAGCGCGATGAATACGACCACTTCCTGCCGATCGATTCCGACGATGTCTTGGGTTATCTGTTCGGCGAGCAGCCGTTTCAGTTTCCGGACAACTGGCGTCGCCCATATCTGCGAAGCGGAAACGACAATCGTCTGATCCCGTTCGATCCAACCGAAAATTACGACCTGGAAGAAGAAGCGAAAGCAGAGCTTGCGATGCGGGCTGAATTGGAGAATTTCAAACAGCAAATGCTAAACGCTGAGAACCTGAGTGCCGAGGAACGGGAGGCTTTGACGCGAGACTATTTCGCGAAGCTCGATCAAATTTTGAAAAAGCCGGAAGAGTAAGTTGCAACTCCCCCCTTCATTGGCTATAATGCTGGAAGAATGTATAATCGTGGATGAGGAGAGTACTCCATGTGAGAAGCTGTAGCGAGTCGGGGATGGTGAAAGCCCGATGCGGACCATGTGAGGAAGCGCCCCTCGGAGATGCTGCCTGAATATCTGCCATTTATCCGGCAGATTGTGTAGGGTTTAGCCGGGACTGCCCGTTATTGCAGATCAAGCGGTCTTTGCCCCCAAGTAGAAATTGGGCAGGGACAACAAGAGTGGCACCGCGGGAGCACAACCTCTCGTCTCTTTTTTCAGGAGACGCAGAGGTTTTTTCTATTTGTGTTTGCGGAAAGAGTACCGATTTTGGAAAGGAGCAATACACATGAGCTACAAACATCAAGTAGCGGAGATGATCGCCTCCGCACTCGTCCATATGGGCGTGGATAATCTGAACAAGGAACAGGTGTACGGCATGCTCGAGACACCGCCCAATCCCGCTATGGGAGACATCGCCTTCCCATGTTTCCAATTGGCAAAAGCGTTGCGCAAAGCGCCACCAATGATCGCCACTGAGCTTGCCGCGAACATCTCGGGCTCCCTTTTGCAGGAAGTGAAAGCAGTCGGTCCATACGTGAATCTGTTCCTCGATCAGGCAGCAGTCAGCACACAGGTCATCGGGACGATTCTGGCACAAGGCGCAGCGTATGGCGAGAGCAATCTGGGACAAGGACGCAACGTCCCTATCGACCTCTCCTCCCCGAACATCGCCAAGCCCTTCTCCATGGGGCATCTGCGTTCGACTGTCATCGGGAACGCAATCGCCAACATCCTGGAAAAGCAAGGCTACAAGCCCGTTCGCATCAATCACCTTGGGGACTGGGGAACACAGTTCGGCAAGTTGATCGTAGCCTACCGCCTCTGGGGAGACGAAGAAAAAGTAAAGGCTGAGCCAATCAAAGAGCTGCTGAACCTATACGTCCGTTTTCACGAAGAAGCGGAAAACGATCCTTCACTGGAGGACCGGGGGCGCGAGTGGTTCAAAAAGCTGGAGGACGGCGACGAAGAGGCACAGCATCTCTGGTCATGGTTCCGCGATGAGTCCTTGAAAGAGTTCATGAAAATCTACGACCTGATGAATGTCTCCTTCGATTCTACACATGGAGAGGCGTTCTACAACGACAAGATGGACCGCGTCGTCAGCCTTCTGGAAGAAAAAGGGCTGCTCACCGAGTCTGAAGGCGCACAGGTCGTCTCGCTGGATGAGTACGATATGCCTCCATGCCTGATCAAAAAATCAGACGGTGCAACACTCTACGCGACGCGTGATTTGGCGGCAGCTCTCTTCCGCCATGAAACCTACGACTTCGCCAAAGCTGTCTACGTCGTCGGCAATGAACAGCGTCTGCACTTCCAGCAACTCTATAAAGTCTTGGAGAAAATGGGCTATCCGTGGGCTGCCAACATGCACCACATTCCGTTCGGGATGATGCTCAAGGACGGCAAAAAAATGTCGACCCGCAAAGGAAAGGTCGTCCTGCTGGAAGAAGTGCTGGCACAGGCCATCGCAGACGTCCAAAAGGTGATCGAGGAAAAAAACCCTTCTCTCGCGAACAAAGAAGAAGTGGCGCGCCAAGTCGGAGTCGGCGCTGTCATCTTCCACGACTTGAAAAACTATCGTCTCAACGACATCAACTTCTCCTGGGAAGAGATGCTCACCTTCGAGGGAGAGACCGGACCGTACGTGCAATACACTCATGCGCGGGCCTGCTCGCTCTTGCGCAAAGGAAACTACCAGCCGGCAAGCTCATCTGAACTGGTGCCAGGCGCCCTGGAAGGCAAGGAAGCTTGGGCTGTCGTCACGCTTCTGAACGCATTCCCGGAAGTTGTCGACCGGGCAGGCAACCAGTTCGACCCGTCGTTGATCGGGAAATATGTGATCGATCTGGCACAAGTATTCAACAAGTTCTATGCCAACGTTCGCATCCTCGCAGAAGAAGACGCCGTGAAGGCATCCCGCCTGCAGCTTGTCGCAGCTGTTGTCG
>DASQMM010000705.1:0-2680 GCA_035645495.1 Brevibacillus sp.
GGTATGATGTGGAGTACAGCGGTAGCGACAAGCAAGGCGTAGTCAATCGCCTGTGTCTTGGTATGTCCCCGTCCACGAAAGACAAGCATCTCCCTCAACCATTAGGGGAGATGCTTTTTATTGTGATGAAAAATGAGGGGGAAGCTACGTGATTCGCAAATTTCATTGGAAAAAAATGAGTATCACCGGCGTATGTGCAATAACCATGCTGCTCGCCGCTTGCGGGGCAAACCAGCCAGCGAACCAGATTTCGCAAGGTACGGGTTCTCAGTCACCATCCGGTCAAGAATCCGGGCAGTCGGTCGTTATTCAAAATAACGGAAGAGAAATTCACTTTGACAAGGCACCTGAACGGGCCGTGACTCTCAACCAGCATGTGACCGAAGTGATGCTCGCGCTCGGATTGGAAGACAAGATGGTCGGGACGGCTTATCTCGATGATGCGATATTGCCAAGGTACAAGGAAGCCTATGAAAAAATTTTGGTCTTGTCTGACAAGTACCCGAGTAAGGAGGTACTGGCGGCAGCCGAACCCGATTTTGTCTACTCCGGGTGGAAGAGCGGCTTTGGCGACGAGGGAGTAGGATCGATGGAAGAACTGGAACAAGCCGGAATCCAATCTTATTTACATATGTCCTCCAATATGAGCGCTCCGACGACGGAGGATGTATTCGCAGATATTCTGAACATCGGAAAAATCTTTCGGATAGAGGACCGCGCACAGGCGCTCATTTCCAGCATGAAACGAGAGATGGAGGAAATAACGGACAAGCTGGGACAAATCGACAAACCACTCACTGTCTTCGTGTATGACAGTGGAGAAGATCAACCCCTGACAGCAGCAAACAACTACATGACCTCACTTATCGCCCAGGCAGGCGGTACAAACATTTTTGCTGACGTGGACAAGGGGTGGACTACCGTGAGCTGGGAAGAGGTCGTCAATCGCAATCCAGAAGTGATTGTCATCGTCGACTATGGCGACAAGACGGTAGAGCAGAAAAGAAACATGCTTTTGCATAAGTCGGAGCTGGCTGATTTGCCTGCGATCAAGGAGCAGAAGCTGATCGTCTTGCCGCTGTCCGCTGCGGCGGAAGGTGTGCGTGCGCCAATTGCGCTGAAAATTTTGGCAGAGGGTATGTATCCTGAAAAGTTTATGAATTAGCGCGTATCGAATACTTCCGGTTCTGGGCTGGCTCTTTGAGAGGAGGAAAGAAAGCTGCGACGCATAAACATGACATTGTTACTCGGGGTGCTGGTAATCGGTCTGATCCTCACAATCACGCTAGCCATCACCATGGGATCAGTTCCGATCGACTCAGCGAAGGTTTGGAAAATGGCGTTATGGCATACTCCTTTTCTGGGTGAGAGCATACAGGCAGACTGGACAAAAGCAGAGCATACGATCATCTGGGATATCCGCTTTCCTCGCGTCTTGCTGGGAGTGATAGTCGGTGCAGGATTATCGGTGGTTGGGGTGGCGATCCAAGCCTTGGTTCGCAACTCGTTGGCGGACCCGTATATCCTTGGTGTTTCTTCCGGTGCTTCCGTAGGAGCGACGCTGGTCATCCTGTTTGGCGCATTCAGTCTGTTCGGACAGTTTGCTTTGTCTGCAGGAGCTTTTGTAGGTTCATTGATCTCGGTATTGTTGATCTTTGTGTTATCACGGATCGGAGGACAGAATTCCACGGTTCGCTTGCTGATGGCCGGAATCGCCATCTCGGCAGTCCTGTCAGCTGTAACCAGCCTGATCATCTTTTCTGCACCCAACGAGCACGGGATTCGCTCGGTTCTGTTCTGGATGAGCGGCAGTCTGGCAGGTGCCAAGTGGGATTATCTGACAATCCCTTCGGTTGTGATACTGCTTGTCATGCTGATATTGATCGCCCACTATCGTTCGCTCAATGCCATGCTGCTCGGGGAGGAGTCCGCCCGTACCTTGGGTGTAAATACCACCCGTTTTCGCAGATTGTTGTTTTTGGTAACCGCCTTGCTGACCGGAGTGATCGTCGCCATTAGCGGGGCGATTGGATTTGTCGGCTTGATGATGCCGCATATCGTTCGCGTCCTGGTTGGATCGGACCATCGGCGGGTGCTGCCCGTCAGCGCTTTGCTTGGAGCGATTTTTCTCGTGTGGGCTGATGTCATCGCCAGGTTCGCATTTGCTCCGGAAGAACTGCCGATCGGGATCATCACGGCTCTTTGCGGCGGACCGTTTTTTCTCTGGTTGATGATGCGCAGTTCCTATTCCTTTGGAGGTAGTGGCAAATGAGGGTACAAGCGGAAAACATCTCCGTTACCGTAGATAAAAAGAAAACCTTGCTTCAAGATGTAGGACTGGAAGTGTTGGACGGGGAGATTGTCGGGTTGATCGGGCCCAATGGCAGCGGCAAGTCCAGCTTATTGAAGAGCATCTATCGCGTTCTGAAGCCGGAAGTCGGTCTCATTACGTTGGATGGGGAAGACGTCTATCGGCTTTCCACAGTGGAGAGCGCCAAGCGCATGGCTGTCGTTCGGCAAGAATCGTCTGTTGAGTTTGACTTTACGGTACGCGAGATGGTCTTCATGGGGCGCGCTCCCCACAAAACGCTGTTTCAGACTGACTCAGTGGAGGATGAGCGGATTTGTGCCGATGCATTGGCGCTGGTTGGGATGGGTGATCAGGGGCAGCGCAGCTTTT